>JASFVG010000038.1:0-18549 GCA_050049955.1 Anaerolineae bacterium
GACGCCCCAGAAGTCGATTCTGATTGGCATGCTGCTTCTCCTTGCAAGCACCATAGCCCTGCTCGTGGGACTTACTGTCAGAGCTCTGGGGCCCAGACCTGGACCGGCACCATTGGTCACGTCTTCTCCGGCGCCCACCATTGCGCATCTGCCCTCGCTCCAGCTTTCACCGGAGGGCGGAGTCGAGCCCGGCGGGCTGGTGGTTGTCACGGGCGACGGCTGGACGCCGGGGGACGAGGTCTCTGCCGATCTCGTCGCTGCTCATGGTGAGGTGTGGAACCTGCTGCCAGCGACTGTCTCGGAGGATGGAACATTCGTTGCCCCGTTCCTGTTCCCGTCGGAGTTGCCTTGGTCTTCGGAGCCCGGCGTCATCGTCAGGGTCACATCTTTGCTCACGGGCTATGAACAGTCGATCACGATGCCCGTTGTGCTTTCTACCGCGACGGTTTCGCCGACACTGACCGTCACATCGACGGCTCAACCCATCGCGACGACCACGCCCACTGCGCTGCCGACCGCGGAGCCGACCGGCACGGCGTCGCCGCTGCCCGGACCGACGGCTACCACGGGCGTCCCCAGTTCACCCACCGCAACACCCGTCTCAACCGCGGCGCCTACGCCTACGCCGCAGCCTTGGCTTCTTGGCTGGCGCGGCGAGTACTTCAACAATCGGTATCTGAGTGGCAGCCCCGTGCTGATCCGCGACGATGCGAACGTGAGCTTCGTCTGGGGCACTGCGGCGCCAACGCCGGCACTCCCGGCGGATGGGTTCTCTGTCCGCTGGGCGAGGACCTTAGCCTTCGAGGGCGGAACCTACCGCTTCCACGTCACGGCAGACGACGGCGTGCGCGTCTGGCTAGATGGCGGGCTGGTGATCGACGAATGGCACGAGGCCCCCAGCGCGAGCTACACCACCGACCGGCTGCTGTCTTCCGGTACCCACTCCCTGCGAGTCGAGTACTACGAGGGCGCTGGGTCCGCCCAGATTCAGTTCTGGTGGGAGCGGTTGGGCGAGTTCCCGCAGTGGCGCGGCGAGTACTTCCCCAGGGTCGACCTGGTTGGCAGCCCGTCCGTGGTCCGCAACGATCCTGACCTTAACTTCGACTGGCGCTTCTCAGGGCCGAGCGCCTCGGTTCCTGTGGACGGGTTCTCCGCCCGCTGGACCCGCGACCTCTGGCTGGATGACGGGACCTATCGCTTCCATGGCATCGTGGACGACGGCATGCGGCTGTACGTGGATGGCGCACAGGTCATCGATGCCTGGAGCGACGGCGGGCGCCGGGAAGTCACAGGCGATCGCCGGTTGGCGGCCGGCACCCACACGGTGCGCGTCGAGTACTACGAGCGTACCGGGGAGGCCGCGATCCGCGTGTGGTGGGAGAGGATCGCCTCGTACCCGGACTGGAAGGGCGAGTACTGGTCGAATCGGTACCTCATCGGCAGCCCGGCCGTGGTCCGCAATGATGCAGCCATTGACTTCGCCTGGGGCTGGACAGCACCGGTGGTGGGCCTGCCCATTGACGGATTCTCCGTCCGCTGGACCCGGGCACAGGACTTCGATGCGGCGACCTACCGTTTCCACGTGCTGGTCGACGATGGAGCCCGTCTCTACATCGACGATCGTCTGGTCATCGATACCTGGCACGATGGCGCCGCCCGCGAGGTGACCGCCGAACAGCCCCTTGCACAGGGCTCCCACGCCTTGCGGGTGGAGTACTACGATCGCACCGCCGAGGCTCGCGTTCGCGTCTGGTGGGAGAAGATCCCGACGACCTTCCCAGACTGGAAGGGCGAGTACTGGTCGAACCGCGGCTTGACAGGGAAACCAGCATTCATCCGCAACGACCGGGAGATCGACTTTGACTGGGGCAACGGCATCGTTGCCGCCGGGTTGCCTGCAGATGACTTCTCGGCCCGCTGGCGACGTGAGGTGAGCTTCAAGGCCGGCGCGTATCGCATCCAGGCCCGAGCTGACGACGGGGTCCGCGTCTATCTCGATGGACGTCGAATCCTCGATGAATGGCACGGCAGCGACGGGAGGGAGGTCTACTGGGTCGACCGCGACCTCAAGGGCGAGCACGTCTTGGAGGTGGAGTACTATGAGCGCACTGGCAAGGCGATGCTCGAAGTATGGTGGTATCGTCTGGGCGATCTACCCACGCCAACCCCGACCAAGAAGCCGGCTTCCACGTCAACCGCAACGCCAACGGCCACAGCCACGTCGACGCCTGAGGCGACTGGGACGCCGACTTCGACGTCCGAGCCAACTGCAACAGCGACTTCAACGCTCGAGCCAACGGCGACACCCTTGACACCTGAGCCGACGGTCACATCGCCCCCTACGTTGGCGCCGACTGCAACGCCCACGCCGACCTCGACACCCGAACCGACAGTGACAGCGACGTCCACGTCTACGCCCGAGCCACCGGCGACCGCCACGTCGACGCCGGTGCCCACGGCGACGTCGACGGCCACCTCAACACCAACGCCCACGCCGACGGCCGAGCCTGTGACAGCACAGGTGCGCCTGAACGAGGTCCTGCCCGTGCCAGCCCAGGACGGCATCTTGGACGAGTTCGATGAGTGGGTCGAGCTGCACAACGCGGGATATTCCGGCATAGAGCTGGACGGCTGGTACCTGGACGATGGCGAGAGCGGCAGCGAGCCCTACCGGTTGCCTGCGGGGACCTTTCTTTCGCCCGGCACGTTCTTGATCCTCCACGGGCGGACCACGGGCATTTTGCTTGACGATACGGGTGACGTCGTCCGCCTACTATCCCCTGAGGGCGTCGTTGTGGATGCGGTCGCCTTCGGTCAGCTTGCACCGAACGCGAGCTACAGCCGGGACGACTTTGGCACCTGGCACGCCGACTGGCCGCCCAGCCCGGGCCTGCCCAACCAACCTCCTCTTGTCTATGGCGAGGCTGGTTCCGGGCAGGCGCCTGCGCGGCCAGCGCTCGGCCTGGGGCTTCTGCCGCGCTAGCCGGTCGGAAAGGCCGGCGGGCCATCCAGAGCGGCCGCAGAAAACGGCTTGGATGGGCCGCTGGCCAACACAGACACTGGCCGCAGCGCGCTCAAAGGGAAGAGAGTCAGTTCGCACCCAGTGAAAGGAGAAGTCGCCCGTGCAGACAGGATTTCTTATTGTTCTAGCCCTTGTACTCCTGGCGCTGTGGACGCTGCTGGCCCAGTACCAGTAGCCATGGCGGAGCGGGGCTGGCACGGTGATTACCGCGCCGCTATGACCGCGCGGGTGGACCGGCGTTCGCGCGCCAGGACGGCAACCGGTGCTTCTTTCCACCAGGGACGTGGCAGCCCGGGGTACGATCAGGTTCAACGATAGTCTCTGGGCGGCACCCCGTCATTTGTCACATCCCGTTCCATCATCTGTCCTAGAAGAGACCGCTCCCGGGCGGTCTTTTTGTTTGAGTCTCGACCGGTCTTGTGACCGATGCGGCACGGGCTCGGATATGATAGGATGTCGGACGAATAGGGGATCTCACCGAAAGGAAACGGACGAAGAATGAGCGAGAACCATGGGGCGGCGGCAATGATCATAGCGAAACGAAGTGTGTTGCGAGATGGGCTGCGCGCCCTCGTGGCGGCGATGCCCCAACTCAAGGCTGTTCACGAGGCAGACGACCTAACGTCCGCACTTAAGCTCTCGGAGCCTCAGCCTGCCCTGGTGATGCTCGATCTACCAGCTCGCCGGAACGGGGAGGATGCGTGGCTGACCGTGCGACGAGCGAAGGCAAGGTGGCCCCAAGCCAGGTGCATCTTCCTGGCCAATGACGTAAAGCAGCAGGAGGAAGCCAAGGCAGCCGGCGCCGACGTGGTGCTTCTGGAGGGCTTTCCTCCCGAGAAGCTCGTGGCAGCGATTGTGAAGTTGCTGCCCTGTCCCGTGGTGTGAGGAACGATACGATGCTATTGAACACAACAGGTTTTCCAGCCCCGGTGATGGGTCGGTTCAGGGCCTTGCTCGTCGCATTGGCCGTGGTTGCACTCACGGGAACCACCGCCGGTGTGCTCGGTCAGCTGGTGACCGCAAGGCGACTGCCAGGCCTACCGACCGCGGCCTCGGTGCCCATGCGTCCGCCGGCCGCTACGCCACGTGGTGTGGCGCACGCCAGTGCTTCCTCCGCGATCTTAGGCCTCTCGATCCTGCCGCCGGCGGTCCCGGCCAACGGCATGGGCAGGGCGCTGCCGGCCGTTTCGACTGAGCTGGCGCCCTCCGCAACGCCTGCCTCGCCCCGTCCGACCCGGCACACGCGGGTAAGGTCGCGGAGTGCCCCGGGTGGCGACCGGGCACCCGCTGGGAGTGTCCCGGATGTCGATCTCCACGACAGCGAGCACGTCGAACTCAAGGCCGTGACCGGGGTGATTGACGCTCGTGATGAGATCGGTACGCCAGCGGGCGAGGCAGTCGCCGGGCCCAGGGGCACAACCGATGCCGGCCCTGTCCCGGCTGACCCACCAGAGGGCGAGACGTCGCGCGCGGTGACGGCGGAGCTGTCAACTCCTGACACGTACCACGTCTCGCCGTCGGACGTCGGCCAAGGCCGCTGGATCGACGTCGACCTGACCAGGCAGATGGTCACTGCCTACGAGGGGACCGCGCCTGTGCGCGCGGTGGCGGTCTCGACGGGCCTGCCCGGTACCCCCACACCGCAGGGGCAGTTCCGCATCTGGATCAAGCTGCGCTACGACGACATGGAAGGCCCTGGGTACTACCTGCGCGACGTGCCGTACACGATGTACTTCCACCGTGGATACGGGCTGCACGGCACATACTGGCACAGCAACTTCGGGCACCCGATGAGCCACGGGTGCGTGAACCTGCCAACCCCAGAGGCTGAGTGGCTGTTCGACTGGGCGGAGGTAGGAACGCTGGTCAACGTGCACAGTTGACTGGCAGGGAGAAACGGCATGGCAGGGAAGGAGACTGTTCGAGCGATGCGTGAAGGCTTCACGCTCAAGGTCCTTGGCCTGGGGATGGTCCTGACGCTGATTCTGAGCGGCTGCGCCCCGGTCTATGCTCTTACCAGGGAGAGGGGGGCTGCTCCAGAGAAGGTGGTGGAGAGTTTCTACGATTGGTACCTGGGCTATCCGGGCAACGCTCTGGCCGATGGGGCCTACCGATCGGGCGGCCCCCTAACGGAGGAGTTCGTTGAGAAGGCAGATGCGATCGTCGCTTCCTTCGATAGGGGTGGCTATGATCCCTTCCTATGCGCCCAGGACTTCCCCGAAGATCTGGTCATCGACAGGGCGACGGTGTCGGGCAACCAGGCCAGAGTGATCGTGCACCAGAGCTGGAACGATGGGACGAAGTACGGGGTGGTTCGCAGCGTGGCGGTTGAGCTAGAGCAGATTGGTGGGTGGTGGATGATCACCGACATCATCTGTAGGTAGGCATTCTGTTCCGGGCGCACAGCGCTTCAGCGCCGCGAGTGCGGGCGCCGGTCTGCGAAATGGAGGGCAGTGCTATGTCGTGGAAGATCGATAGGAAACACCCGAGATTCTCCCTCCGGGAGAAGCTGCTGCTGGTTGGAATTGCGCTGCTGTTCTTGGTGGTCATTGTCCTGGGGACGCTAACGGCGCTGACCGTACTTGCCCGAGGCCCGGAGCCGAAGCCGACGCCGGTGCCGGTGCCGGTGCCGCTTGCCCCAATAGTGGCGACGTCGGTACCTACCCATGCCCCCTCAATCTGGGTATCGCCACAGGAGGTAGAGCCGGGGAGGCTCGTCATCCTCGCGGGGGAGGGCTGGACACCAGGGGATGAGGTGGCAGTGCACGTGATCGCTCCATGCCGGGACGAATGGCCTGTCGCCCAGACGATCGTTGGCCAGGATGGAGCGTTTGTCGCTCCCTTCATCTTCCCGGTGGAGCTGGGCTCCTCTGTCGGCTCGAGCGTCGTAGTGAGTGCATCATCCGGGGCGACTGGCCTCAGGATGTCCCTGCTGTTGTCCGTGCTTCCGGGGGAACAAGCGTCTTCACCGTTGCCGACTACCGTGCCGATCCCAGCCCTGCCGGCGACCCCCAGTCCAACGGCAAGTCCAGATGAGATGCGGGCAGCAGTTCCCTCAGCCACATCTACACCGGTGCCCATCGTCCAGGGCTGGCGCGGCGAGTACTGGTCCAACCGGTCGCTGAGCGGCACGCCAGCGCTCGTCCGCAACGACGGACGGCTCGACTTCAGCTGGGGCTGGGGATCTCCGGCGGCGGGCCTACCCAACGACGGTTTCTCCGCACGCTGGACGCGCACGGCTCACTTCGAAGCCGCTACCTACCGCTTCTACCTCCTGGTCGATGACGGGGCTCGACTGTACGTCGATAACCGCCTGATCCTGGATGCGTGGAACGATGGCGCCATGCGCGAGGTCAGGAAGGACTTACTCCTGACGCGCGGCGCGCACGACCTGCGGGCGGAATACTACGAGCAGGCCGGCGAGGCAAGCATACGCGTCCGCTGGGAGCAAGTGACGACCTCCTTCCCGGACTGGAGGGGCGAGTACTGGTCCAACCGCAAGCTGGAGGGAAAGCCGGTGCTCATTCGCAACGACAAGCGCATCGATTTTCAGTGGGGTGCGGAGGCGGCAGGCAGGGGCCTGTCGCCGGACAATTTCTCGGCCCGCTGGAGCCGCAAGGTGACCTTCGATCGCGGCGTCTACCGGTTCTACGCCTGGGCCGACGATGGGATTCGCATCTACCTGGACGGCGAGCTGGCGCTAAACGAATGGCGCGACAGCAGCGGCGAGGAGGTGTACACGGTCGACCTGGAACTGGCCGGGCAGAAGATGGTCGTCGTCGAGTACTACGATCGAGGCGGACAGGCCCTGGCCAAGGTGTGGTGGAAGCGGGTAGGCGATTGGCCAACCCCGGCGCCCACTGCCACGGCAAGCTCAACCCCGGAACCGATGGCCACGCCGACAGCGACACCCGAACCGACGGCCACACCGACAGCGACACCGGAACCGACCTCGGAACCTGGGCTAAGCAGTGTGCGTCTCAACGAGCTCTTGCCCGTGCCCGTGCAGGATGGCGTCGTCGACGAGCTGGACGAGTGGATAGAGCTCTACAACGCCGGGTCGGTTGCCCTTGACCTGACTGGCTGGCTGTTGGACGACGCCGAAGGCGGCAGTGACCCATATCGTATCCCGGAAGGGACAGGGCTTCTTCCGGGGGCTTTCGCCCTCTTTCACGGGCGAACGACCGGCCTAGTGCTCGACGACAATGGTGACATGGTTGAATTGATCGACCGCGACGGCGCAGTCTTGGACAGCGTCGCCTTTGGCGAGCTACCGCCCAATGCCAGCTACAGCCGCGACGACGCCGGTATCTGGCACGACGACTGGCAACCCAGTCCTGGAATGCCAAACCAACCGCCTCCAAGATCTGCCAGGGTGTATCCAGGGCAGTGGCTTCTGGAGTCGCTGATCGTGCTAGGGCTGTTCGGCAGGTAGCAGGCCCCTGGCAGGGCAGTCGCAGAGAAGATGTAGACTGAGAGGGAAATGAAATGAGAAAGAGCTTGTGCAAACCGATTCTTGCCGCTGTCGTCGTGCTTGGCGCTTTGGGCCTCGTCAAGCCGGCTTCCCCTGCACTGGCGCAGGGGAGCTGGTACGGTGAGTACTTTGCCAACCGGGATCTCGCCGGCGGGCCAGGGTTCACGCGCTACGACAGTCACCCACGCTTCGACTGGGGTGGAGGCGGCCCGGGAGGCGGCGTCCCTGCCGACAACTTCTCCGTCCGGTGGACCCGGACCGAATGGTTCGAGGCAGGGACCCACCGCTTCTCCTATCGCTCCGACGATGGCATTCGCGTCTGGATTGACGGCACCCTCGTGGTGAACGACTGGCGCGACCGCCAGGCATCGTGGAGCTCCGTGGATTCCTACGTGAGCCGGGGCAACCACGCCGTGAGGGTCGAGTACTTCGAGCACACCGGCACGGCCATCGTCGAGGTCTTCTGGGAGAGGACCAGCGGCGGCGCCGTCTGGCGAGGAGAGTACTTCGACAACCGCAAGCTATCTGGCTCGCCGAAGCTTGTGCGATACGATGCAGCGATCGATTTCGCCTGGAAAGACGGCAGTCCAGACACGAAGATCCCGGCCGACGACTTCTCCGTGCGCTGGTCGCGGACGCTGGGCTTCACCGCCGGCAGCTATCGGTTCCACGCCAGCTGCGACGACGGCGTGCGGATCTTCGTCGATGGGAGCCTGGTCCTGGATGCCTGGAGGGATCAGAAGCTGCCCAACACCCGCACGGGAGATATCTATCTGGGCGAGGGGCAGCACAACCTGATCGTCGAGTACTACGACCACGGCGGGCAGGCGAGTGCCCACGTCTGGTGGAAGCGCCTGGGCGCCTACGCCGGCTGGGAGGGCCGCTACTACGACAACGCTGAGCTGCGCGGCGGCCCGGCCCTGGTACGCGATGACGCGGACATCAACTTCGACTGGGGGGAGGGTGCGCCCGCCGCCTGGATGCCGAGTGACAACTTCTCGGCCGTCTGGACACGCAGTGTGTCCTTCAGCCCGGGGTACTATCGCTTCAACGTCCAGGCGGACGACGGCGTGCGGGTCTGGGTCGATGACGGGCTGTTGATGGACTCCTGGAGACCGATGGCGTATGAGTACCAGTACGTGGATGGAGTCTACCTGGAGGGCACGCACGAGCTCAGGGTGGCCTACTTCGAGCGAACCGGCTTCGCCCGTATCCAGTTCTGGTGGAAGCCCGCCTGGACGGCTCCGTTGCCGGTGATTCCTGCGCCGCTTCCGACGCCAGCTCCCACCCCGGCACCGACAGTGTCTGGCCCGTGGACGGGAGAGTACTTCAACAACACGAGTCTGTCCGGCGCGCCCGCCGTCGTCCGTGGCGACGCGGCGCTCGACTTCAACTGGGGCTGGGCCGCTCCTGCAGCAGGGGTGAACCGAGACTATTTCTCCGTGCGCTGGAGTGGTGCATTCCCTTTCGACGCCGGCCGGTACCGCTTCACCACCACCAGCGACGATGGGGTGAGGGTCTACGTGGATGGTCAGCGGATCATTGACGCCTGGTATCCGATGCGGGGCACGCGCAGCGGCTACGTCGATCTCCCGGCAGGCAGCCACTCGGTGCGTGTCGAGTACTTTGAGCGCCTCCAGGCAGCGATGGCGCGGCTCCAATGTGAGCGCACCGGAGAAGGTGTCTTCGTCCCCATCCCTGCGCTATCCTACGGGTGCGTGGGAGGGCCCCTGCGGATCGAGGCCTGGCCCGCGGAGACAGTCTGCACGTCAGGTGGCTGGAAGGCGACCGTCTACGTGAAGGCATACGGCGGGGACTGTCGCTATACGTACGCCTGGGATGGGCAGGTCAAGGGCGGTCCAACCTCTGGCCCACTGACGTTTGAGCTCAGGTCGAGCCACGGGGCTATGGTCGGGACAGCGTCCGTCAGCTCCGCCGGTCAGACCGCCAAGGTGGGCCTGTTCATACGTCGTCCAAAGTGCGATTGATCCGACGGAGAGGTTCCTGGGGCACGCCCGGCCCCCGACAGGAGCCGCGAGCTAGCGTGCCCCGGGCACCTCGTCTTTGTAGAGTGAGTCGTGGTGCGACATGGGGAACTTGCTGGAGAAGGTTGCGGTCTTGAGGGCGGTGAGTCTGATCCAGCCGGGCTGTGTGCCATTCGCCACCTTCCCGGCTTGGCAGCTACGGATACGGCCGTTGGCAGGGGCGGCGGGCGGGGGGCGAAGCCGCTCGATCCCGGCTCGAGGGCCGGCCTGAGACCGAAGGAGGGAGCTGACGGTGTCCACTTTGAATGTCGGACGCACGTGGAGGACCCCGTATCTGTTGCCGGAAGAGACCCGGGGAGAGACGGACTGCACGGCCGAGAGAAGGGTAGCCGGGCGACTGTCCTTCAGGCCGCTGGTGAGATTGGGACTGATACTGCTATGCATGTTCTTGATCTGGGCCCTCATTCTGATCGTCCCGGTGGTCTCTGGACGTCTGTCGGCGTGACCCGCTGCAACAGGCGGGACGGTCACGGAAGCGAGTCACGGCAGGGTGTTCGTGCCTGCAATGGGCGGGACCCGTCGCCTCTGGTGTCCAGGCTGCGCCGAAGGAATGCGTGGCGGGCGCATGCGCGGTGGGCCGATTCGACCCGGAAGAGCGGTTCTGTCGGGACGACTATGTCCGCCGGCTGTGAGGGGTGACTTGTGTCCGAACCGGCGCGACCAAGGCTGTGATCGCATGCGGGCGGTTATCCCGGAGCAGCGATCTGTCCTGTCGAAGTGTACGATGGAGCAGAGAGGCTGACGCGGGCCCTTGCGGCGTGGCAGGTGTCAGCCCGGCCCCAGTCGTGCTTCTGTGACGCTGAGCCACAGCGCTGACACACTTATGATGTCAGCGTTGCGAGCAACCTTGGAGCGGGTGCTCAATGAATGGACGTCGACTGGTCGCACTAGGCAGATTGCTCGCCTCGCTGATTGCCCTGTGCGTGGGTTGCGGTCCCACTGCTGAGCCACTGCGCAGGGAACAGGACGTCAGCGGCTTCATAACGGACATTCGCGCGAATGGGCGAGGGGGCGTCGCTGCACAGATCGTCGTGGAATCCCATGCTGACAAGCTCCTTGCTCGGTACGTCATCCGGTTGAGGAAAGAAACGCTGATCTTCCAGCAGGGTGACGACGATCTCCGTAGCGTTAGCTTCAGCGCCCTGGCGAACAAGCAAACGGTGCAGGTATGGTGGGCGGAGCCTACGACGGGCACTTTCCCCGTGCTGGGGACTGCTGCACAAATCGTGATTCAGTGAGTGATTCAATCGGGGATTTGACCGACCACACCGTCGACAAGCCAGTTGAAGGAGAGAAGCGCGTCGTCTGTCATCGTCTCCCCGTCCGCTACCCGTAGCTCCCCATTGCTGTCGCGGATGGGCCCGGCAAAGGGATGGAGATCCCCGCACATGATCTCTTGTCTGGCGGCGCCCACCTCGCCTTGGACATCCTGAGGCACCATCTTGCCGAAGCAGCCCAGATCGACGATGCCGTCAGCTAGGTGACCCCAGTACGAGTGGGGCGCCCACTCGTCATCGTGGGCCTTCTCCACGGTGCCTTGGTAGTAGACGCCCCAGTCCCATAGCAGCCCCGCCAACACAGCGTCCGGTGCCACTTTGTCCTGCCCCTCGGGGCAGATGGGGTGGTAGCCGATGGCGTACACGCCGTTCTCCTGAGCCAGCTGGTCTGGCTGGGTGGAGCTGGTCTCACGGGCGATGACGTCGGCGCCGATGTCCAGCAGGGCCTGGGCTGCCTCGCGCTCCTCCGGTGGGTTGAACCAGTCCATAACCCACACCGGATGGACCTCCGCATCGACGTTGACCGAGCGCGCGCCCAGGGCAAAAGCGTTCAGGTTGAGCACGACTTTGGGGATGGGGTAGGGAGCTACGTAGCCCAGGATGTTTGACTCGGTCATCAGCCCGGCTGTGATCCCGGCCAGGTACCAGGCCTCGTAGCTCCGGCCGTCGTAGGTGGACACGTTCCTGGCGGTCTCATCGCCGGTGCAGTGCTCGAACAGCACCTCTGGGTGGTCCGCGGCTACCTCCATGACGGAGTCGATGTAGCCGAGAGAGGTGGCGAAGATCATGTCATAGCCGAATTCGGCGTAGTCGCGGAACACGCGCTCGGCCTCGGGGCCCTCAGGGACGTTCTCGGCGTATGCTGTCTCCACGTAGTCGAGGGCCTCTTCGAGGTGCTGACGGCCGAGGTCGTGGGCGTAGCTCCATGCCTCACCGACCGCGCCTGCGTAGACGTAGGCAACCTTGAAGGGTTCCTCGCGAGCAGGGACTGGCGGCCCCAGTCCGTCGCAGCTGGCGGTGGCGATAGTCATCGCCGAGAGTAGACCGGCCAGCAGCCACCGTCTCGTCTTCACCGTATGAGCCCCCTCATAGGATGCGGGACATTGCGCGCAGAACTGCGATAGGACGGTAACGAACAGCAGCGGGGAGACTTCAATGGGACTGTTGATGGGCCAGACTACGGCCTCTGATGTATTGTATTCGAGACTGCGTAGAGATCAAGGCGACGTGTTGATTTATCCACGTACTATGGTGCGCCGACAACGTTGACACGTGCCGCGGACTTCAGGTGCGGGTCCTGTGGTCGATCCAACCGGATCAGTCATTTGATGTATGACGTGTCACTGTGCAGATGGGGCTTTTGTCTGAGCAAGAACAGAGCATTACTCCGATGCGAAGCTGGTCGACGTCGAGTATCATGATCCTTGGTCAAGTAGAAGTAGATTAAGGAGGTTGTTTCCCATGGAGAGGATTGGCCTGACCAGGACGCTCTTGCTTGTCTTGCTCGCGGTCTGTGTGGGGCTGGGAGGGTGCGCTCCTGCGCCTCCTGCCGAGCCGACATCCACTGCGACGACCGCGCGAACTCGGGTTCCTACCGACACACCGCAGGCAGCCAGCACCGAGGCACCCACTGCCATCCCGACTCCGCTTTCTCCCACCTCGACGCCTTCGCAGGAGGCGGAGCTCGTCTTCGCCTCGTTCGAGAAACCGGCGGTGAAGGCTGAACCGGTCATTCATCACGAGCAGATTGCCCCGGACTTGAGCAACGTGCGAAATCCCTTCCTTCTCTCTCAGGCTCAACTCGATCGCCTGGCCAGGGACGGTTTGGCGGTCACGCCAGGGGAAGAGAAGGAGTTCTTCACCCTCTACGAGCAGGCTCGCTACGACAACGTCCCGATCTTCGTCACCACGGACTCTCTCTTCCACACGTATCATCTTCTGTTCGACAAGGTCCTGCGCACGGCCGAAGTTGAGTATTTCATCCCGCTACTGCGCGACTTGAACCGCGCGATGCTTGGCCGCACCGACGAGCTCTACCAGGACCTGAAGGGGACCGATTGGGAGGACGCTGCCCGCCGCACGGTAGCCTTTATCGGGGTGGCGTGCAAACTGCTGGACGACGAGGTCGAGCTGCCGGATTACGCGGTAGAGCTGGTCGAGGAGCAGCTGGCTCCCATCGAGGAGGCGTCTCAGGTGGCACCGGCCCCTGTCTTCCCGACACTGGACCACGGCGAGGACTACACTCAGTACAAGCCTCGCGGCCACTATACCAAGCGTGATGACCTGAAGGCCTACTTCAGGAGCATGATGTGGTATGGGCGGATGACCTTCCGCCTCAAGACGAGCGATCCTGAGGCTGGCCGTGCGGAGACTCGCTCGGCCCTCCTCCTGGTCCACGCTCTCCGCACCGGCCAGGTTCAGAGTCGCCCTGCACTGGAGGCCTGGGCGGATCTCTACAGTCCCACGGTCTTCTTCGTTGGCCGCAGCGACGATCTGACGGTGCTCCAGTACGGCGAGGTTCTCGATCAAGTCTACGGTGAGGGGGTCACGCTCGATACCCTGACCGATGAGACGCTGCTGAATCAATTCATCACGGAAGCCAACAAGCTGCCGCCGCCCCGTATCCTGGGTATCGTCATTGGGGACTGGGAGGATGAGGAGGAGCAGACGAAGGGGCTGCGCTTCATGGGGCAGCGCTTCGTTCCAGACGCCTTCATCTTCCGCCAGCTGATGTACCGGAACGTGGGTCAACGTCAGCCGCCAGACAGACGCGGGCTACCCAACGGCCTCGACATCCCGGCTGCCATGGGGTCCGAACGGGCCTACCAGATTCTGGGAGAGATCGGCGAGACAGACTACGACAACTACCCTGAGCAGATGGACAAGGTCCGTGAGTGGCTCTCCGGGCTCGGCGTGAAAGATTGGACCGAGACGCTCTACAACGCGTGGCTCTACTGTTTCCATCCTCTGCTGGATGAGCCCGGGGATGGCTATCCAGCCTTCATGCAGTCGACGGCGTGGCTGGACAAGCAGCTGAACACGGTGATGGGGAGCTGGGCGGAGCTGAAGCACGACACGATACTCTACGCGAAGCAGGCCTATGCCGAGCTTGGTGGAGGGCCGCCGCCCCCTCCGCCGACGCCTCCGAAGGGGTATGTGGAACCTGTGCCCGAGTTCTACGCGCGGCTGGCCGCGCTGACGAGCATGACGCGGGACGGTCTGGACAAGCGGGGCTTGCTGTCTCAGCAGGATGACGAGAGCCTGCGGCGGCTGGGTGACTTGGCCCGTGCCTTCCAGGCCATGGCCGAGAAGGAGCTGCGCGGGGAGCCTCTGAGCGATGAGGAGTACGAGACGATTCGGTTCTACGGAGGCGAGCTGGAGCATCTGACTATGGCCGCTGCCGACAAGCCGGAGGGAGAGGAGGGTGTCGGGGGCCAGGTCATGCCCGAGGAGGAGCCGCAGGCGGCGGTGATCGCTGACGTGGCGACCGATCCCGATCCCAACGGAGACGGCGCTGCAGACCCCGTCGTGTTGGAAGTAGGCGTGGGCCGCATCGACCACCTGCACGCCGTGGTACCGCTGATTGAGGCCGACGGATCGATCACGCTGCAGGTGTCCATGGGGGGCGTCTTCTCCTACTTCGAGTTCCGCTGGCCGGCCGATGATCGGCTCACCGACGAGCAGTGGCGGGAGATGTTGGACAATGGTGAAGCGCCGTCGCGGCCGGAGTGGATCGGCAGCTTCTTCACCGAGGAGAGCGAGGAAGCAACGCTGCGGCAGGCCGTTTTCATCTTCCAGAAATCCCTCGTCAGCGCGCTCTGGTACCTCGAGCCCGGACAGCTAACGTGCGGAGGAGAGCTGCAAGGCCGGCTGGCGTCCGAGGTCGAGGCTCTGCGAGCAGGCAGCCGCTACGAGGGTCGCGAGCTGAGAGGCACCGACTTCCGTTCCTTCGATCGCCAGTCGCAGGATCTGGCCGTGGTAGCAGTCCGCGAGACCTGGAAGGACGCCCTATACGGTTTCGAGAATGGTGAGCCCGGCTATGGCACGGAGCCCATATCCCAGCGCGGCCCGTACACGCTGGACGTGACCTACACCCTGGAGCGAGGGGAGCAGGGCGACTGGCTGGTGACTCGCGCTGTCTTCGCCGATCAGCCGCCTGCGTGGGAGTAGCATGGCGTGGGGAAGGGGTCGAGAGACGAGGGGCGAGAGGAAGGGGCTCTTCAGCGGCCGCTCTCGTCTGCTCTGCTTCTCTCCTCCCCTTCTCGTCTTGTTTTCCGCCATCCTCGTCCCTCTGCTTGCCCTCACCATCCTGTCTCGCGGGTCGGGGGAGGCGGCGACGTACCGGGATGTGGCTTCGCTTCCGGCGCGGCTGGCGCCCTCGCCGCGCCGACTGTGCTTCGCCTGCGATGATGAGACCTGTCGGTCGTTCGAGATGTCTCAATGGGCCATCCAGCAAGCAGGCTCGGGATTGGTCTGGGATGGATCCATCGACCTTACTGGCGATGGCCTTCCTGAGCAAGTGCGGAAGATGGGGGAGCAGGTGGTCATCCATCAAAGCGGCGTGGAGGTGTGGCGCAGCCTACCGACGTGGCGGGTAGCTGATCTGGCGCTGGGCGACCCCAACGACGACGGTCGCGGTGAGTTGCTGCTTGCTCTGTGCAAGCCCGGATTGGACGGTCTTGAGCCTGCGGACTCGGGCCAGGAGCACACGCTCCGCAGTCGCCCGTTCATCGTCGGCTATCGCGGCGGCCACTATCGCACGCTGTGGGGCGGTTCGGCTGTCGCCGACCCCATCCACGAGGTGGAGCTGGGCGACATCGACGGCGACGGAGCCGAGGAGTTGATCGTTCTCGAGGGCGAAGACCAGCGTCAGAGGACTGTCTCTGTCTGGCGCTGGCATGGCTGGGGGTTCAGCTTGATCTGGCGAAGTCATCCAGGACCGTACCGGGATCTCACGCTGGAGGAGGATAGGTCCATCAGCGTGGCTACTGAATGAGCACCCATACCTGCGATGACCGGGGTGAGGCAGGGCCCGCGTAGGAAAGGGAGCCTTATGACAAGACGAAGGCGAACCATACCGATTCTGGGTGTGCTGGTGGTGATGAGCCTCATCAGCGCCTGCCAGGGCGGCACGGGCGGCGAGCGTGGTGCCCCGGAGATGCTCGTCGGCACCGAATGGACGCTGGTCTCCTTGCACAGCAGCAACCTGATCGAGGACACCGAGATCCCCCTCTATTTCACGGATAGGTACCTGGGCGGCCGTATGACCTGCAATCACTACGGCGGTGGGCCCGACAGCGGTGCCTACACAGCGACGGATGACGGTCGTTTTATGATCGATGAAGTCGCCGTGACCGTGCGGCTTTGCTTGGAGCCCGAGGGGGTTATGGAACAGGAGGCTGCGTACATCGAAGCGCTGCTAGATGCCGCCGCCTACCAGATCATCAATGACCGCCTCGAGATTGCGGCCGCCAACGGTGAAATCGTGTTGGCCTTTGAGGCCAAATAGTAGGCCAGCTGGTGGACGGCGAATGGGTATCGAAGCGCATAATGGCCATAGAGCCTGCTACTACCGGAGTCGCCGGTGGCTGGCTGAGATCGACTGAAGGTTCCGATCGGTGCAGGCTACGAGCTCTACAATCCTGCCAGGGTCGTTTGGGATTGACGTAGACTGAGACGCTGAGGAGGTAAGAGATGAAAACGTCGATGCGGATCATCCTGGCCGTGGCGATACTTAGCCTCACAGGTTGTGGCATCGGCGGCGGCACGGACGGTGGTCGGGCCGCGGGCATAGCCATCGCTTCGGAGAAGGAGAGGGTCCTGCCTGAGGTTCCGCCGGGGGATCTGAGTGAGCTGGTCGAGGGGAACACCGCATTTGCGTTTGACCTCTATCAGCGCCTCGCCGAGCAGCAGGAGGGCGAGAACCTCTTCTACTCGCCCTACAGCATCTCCCTGGCTCTGGCGATGACGTACGCCGGCGCCCGCGGAGATACCGGGGACCAGATGGCGCACGCGCTCCGGTTCACCCTGCCGGACGAGCGGCTCCACCCCGCCTTCAACGCCCTGGATCTGGAACTGGAACATAGGGGCGAGGGAACGCAAGCCGAGGGTGAACAGGCCTTCCGTCTGAACATCGTCAACGCCATCTGGGGGCAGGAGGAGAGCTACACGTTCCTCGAAGCATTTGTCGACACCCTTGCCGCGAATTACAGCGCAGGCTTGCGCGTGGTTGACTTCGCTCGCGCCCCGGAGGAATCCCGGGGCATCATCAACGACTGGGTCAGTCAACAGACCGAGGGCAGGATCGAGGACTTGATTCCCGAAGGCTCCGTCGATCGGCTGACCCGGCTCGTCCTCACCAACGCTGTGTACTTCAACGCGGCCTGGGCGCATCCGTTCCAGGAAGGAGCGACGGAGAAAGGCGCCTTCACCCTGCTCGATGGCAGCCAGGTTGTCGTCCCGATGATGCGCCTGGCCGAGTCCCTTGGCTACGCTGAGGACGACGACTACCAGGCGGTCGAGCTGCCCTACGAAGGGCGCGAGATGTCGATGGTGATTGTCCTCCCAGAGCGCGACCGCTTCGAGGACTTCGAGTCATCCCTCGACGGAGATCGGGTCCAGGGGATTGTTCGAGAGCTGACCAACCGCCGGGTGGCCTTGAAGATGCCTCTCTTCGAGTTCGACTCGCGCCTTGAGTTGCGTCAGGCCCTGGGAGAGCTGGGGATGCCAGCGGCCTTCTCGAGCGGGGCCGACTTCTCCGGGATGACGGGCACCAAGGATCTATTCATCTCGGATGTGTTGCACAAGGCGTTCGTCTCCGTGGACGAAGAGGGCACCGAGGCAGCGGCGGCCACGGCTGTCACGATCGTGGAGGGTGAGCAGAGGCCAGCGGATTCCGTGACTGTGCAGGTCGATCACCCGTTCATCCTGCTGATTCGCGATATCGACACGGGCACGGTCCTGTTTGTCGGGCGTGTTCTCGATCCGAGTGCCTAGAGCAGCCGTTTGAGTGTCTCTGGGAATATGTGATCCCCCACTTGCGCCTGGCCAAGAACGCTTTCTTACGCCGCTCGGGGAGATAGACATGGACGTCTCGATTCTCATTCAGCATGTCCTGGTTTCGCTCCTGCCCTGGCTCATCGCAGTGCTCCTTGCTGCCGGCCTGGGCATCCTCTGGGCCTCTCTGGCAAGAAGGCTGTTCTCCAGAGCATCGGCCCTGAGGAGGGCGTCAATGCTGCTGCCCTGGCGGACAGTCGCCGTCAGCCTGCCTCTGTTGACGCCATTCGTTGCCGCGCGCGTCGGTCTCGGACCGACGGCAGCGGGGATCGCCGTCGGCCTCTTCGTCTTTCTTTTCGCGCTGCCTCTCTCGGTGGTTGTCCGACTCGAGAAGTGGTACCCCTCGCCGCCCCGCGTGCGTTTCATCGCTGGGGCCAGGACGCTGGCGGCGGCATCTGTCACCGTGGCGGCGGTCGCTGCACCGACCGTAGGTGGTGGCGGCGCCGGGGTCCTCTTCTTCGAGGGGATGAGAGCCCTGGACCTTGGGCGGGTGTGTGGAGGCTTCTCTGCAGCGGTCATCCTCGCCCTGCTAATCGATCTAGCACTGGGCGCTGCGCAGTTGTTGTTCTCCTCGGACGAGCCATGAGAGAGACTGGATCCCCTTGCTGGCGCTGGTTCGGACTGCCGGTTCTAGTGTCGCTGCTGGTCGCATGTGCGCCGACTCGATCCAGCGTG
>JASFVG010000039.1:0-18121 GCA_050049955.1 Anaerolineae bacterium
CGATGACGTCCCGCAGCTCCTCGTAGCGCGCCAGGGTGGCCCGCACCTCGTTGGCAATGTCGAAGTGGACCTGCCCCACGTTCTCCACTGAGAGCAATGCGCTGTTGGAGTCGAGAGGGTCGATGGCTGGGTAGAAGCCGCGGCTGGCCTGACGCCGCGTGAGAATGGTCGTCGCGTCCAGGTGCGCGAAGGCGGCCACGACGGCCGGATCGGTCATGTCGTCCGCGGGTACGTAAACTGCCTGAACCGAGGTGATGCTCCCGCTGCTGGTGGTGGTGATGCGCTCCTGCAGCTCGCCCATCTCCGTGTCCAGGGTGGGCTGATAGCCCACGGTACTGGGGAGCCTGCCCAAGAGGGCAGAAACCTCGGCCCCGGCCTGAACGTAGCGGAAGATGTTGTCGACAAAGATCAGGACCTGTCGCCGCTCCTGGTCGCGGAAGTACTCGGCCATGGTGAGAGCCGTCAGCGGTACCCGCAGCCGGGCGCCCGGCGGCTCCTTCATCTGGGCGAAGACGAGGATGGTGCTGTCCAGCACACCACTTCGCTGGACCTCCCTCCACAGGTCGTTGCCCTCACGACTCCGTTCGCCCACGCCCGTGAAGAGCGCAATGCCGCGGTGATCCCGGATCGTATGGCGCATCAGTTCGATCATGAGAAGGGTCTTGCCTACACCGGCGCCGCCAAACAGTCCGATCTTTCCACCGCGCGGGTACGGTGTTAGCAGGTCGATGGCCTTGATGCCCGTGATGAACGGCTCCGCCACCACCCGCTGATCGCCCATAGGTGGCGGCTCGGCGTGGATCGCGTGATGCGGGGCGTTCTGCGGTTGCGGGTCACCGTCGATGGCTTGGCCGAGTACGTTGAACATGCGGCCCAGTGTCTGAGCTCCCACGGGCACGCGGATCGGTTGGCCGGTGTCGCGCACTGACAGGCCGCGTCGCAGGCCAGAGGTACCGCCCATAGCGATAGCCCGAACGGTCCGGGGGTCTATGTGCTCCTGAACCTCGACGACGAGAGTGTCCATCTCCTCTCGGTCGACCTCCAAGGCATTGTGGATACTGGGCAGGTCGCCCGATGGGAATTCCGCATCGACCACGACACCAGCCACACGGACAACTGAGCCGACTCTCTCCACGTGTTCCCTCGCTGATCATCCAACAACAGAGGTTGGCATGTTATACCATGGAATAGGCGTTTCGTGTAGGGTTACCGTTCCCGGAGCCAGGGTATGGTCGACTGCCCGGGCGAGAGCGCTCCTCATACAACGGCCAGGTCGGTGCAGGTCGATACAGGATCACAGGGGTCGGCCCGCTGCCTGGATGGCTAAGCGACTTCTAGGTTTTCCCGAGCAGCCACTGTGGACGCTGAAGCGAGGAGCGGGACCTCCTTTGATACCCGTCAGGCGTCTAGGCGTCACGAGGTCGCAGGGCAGCCCGGACCATCGGCGCCCTTGACGCTGACGGCGCGCTATCCCGTATGTCCGTTCTACCGCGCACAAGGAAGCGGCCCAGCCGGGGGGGGCAGGCGACAAGGTCTCCGCACCGGACTCCCGGGAGGATTGAGACGTCTGCACAGGCGCCGGGCCCTTGGTCCCGCTGGACGCGACCGCCTGGGTGCATCTGTGGTGGGTGACGACTCTCCCTTATGGCGTGCCTGACCACGCGCCCTGGCTTCTACAGGTTCCTCACGATGGCCAGGTTGCCTTCCTTGGCAGCCTCCAGCACTGATCCCATATACTCGTCCACTTGTTCTGCCGTCAGGGGAATCGGCATATTCTGGAGCTTCATCCTTAACTGGGGATTTTTGGCCGCCTCGAGGGCGCGCTTTACGTGCCCGTCGGTAAACCCGTCAATTCCACCAAGGCTTGTCGGGAACCCTATCTCTCGACTGAACCTATGCATCGACTGGGCGACCTCCAAACCCAGGTCGCGACCGCCAAGGCTGTTCAGGTCTGCAACCGCGTACCCTGCATCTTGGAACACCCTGCCCACAACCCTGAGTGGCCTTTCGATGGCCGGGGCGAAGAAGACCGTGTAGAACGGGTTCATGATGGCGCACGCGCGTCCGTGGCTCAGGATGTCGACCAGCGAGAAGCTGGTCAGATGGCCCCCGTTGGTCCCACCGACCATAATGGCGTACCCACCCAGGTCCGTTCCGAGGCACAGAGCCTCTCGCGCCCTCTTATCGTCCGGGTCTGCCAGGGCGTCGGGGAGGTGTGCGACGATCAAGCCCATACCCGTCTCAGCGATCGTCTCGGCCGTCTTGTAGTAAGGCTTGCCGACAGCCCCGTACAGAACCTCCAGCAAGTGCGAGATGCCGTCGAGCGCCCCGTCCGTAGTCAGTGACCGGGGTGCACTGTAAGTGGCCCGATAGTCGAACACCGGTCGCTTGGGCACGATTGCCTTGTCGACGATCAGCTTCTTCTGGCCGGTGGTGAGGTCTGTGATGTTGGCGTACTTGGTGAGGTGAGCGCCCGAGCTAGCCGCCGTCTGAACGGCCACGAGGGGACTGAGTGAACAGCCGGTCCTGCTGAGAGCCTCGGTCACCAAGCCAGTCCCGAAGTAATCCTCGAGCGTGCCGCCCACCGTTCGCAAGACCTGCGCTGCCTTTGTGGCGTCGATGCAGCTCCCGCCTCCGAAGCATACCACCACGTCGGGATCCGCGTCCCGGAGTTCGCGCGCAATCCGGGTGACGTCCTCGCGGGGTGCGTTCGGTCTCGGGCCAGGTATCGTACGGGCCACATCGACGCTCGCTCGCCCGAGTGCGTCAAGGATCGTCCCCACGAAACCGTCGCTCCCGGCGAACGTGCTGCGCACCAGAGCAGCTCGCTCGCCTAGCTCCCGGATGGGCTGGTCCACCTCATGAAGCACTCCGGTGCCGTAAAGGTACGAACCGCCCTTGAACTGATGTAGCAGGTTTCTTGCCTTGTCAAACGCGGACACTAGATGCTCTCCTTTCGCTTCTCACCCTGAGGATTGTACCATTTCGGATGGTGACAGCAACCGCCGGGAACACACTTGGCTCCATCCGACCAACAGGCGGCCGTTCGGCGGATCGAGGTTGTCACCCCGGTCGCACCGCTGTCCATCTCCGTCTCCGGAGGCGGAGGGCCAACGCTGGGGTCTGGGTCCTCCGCCGGCGTAACTGTTCCAGCGAATGGTGTTCCTCTGTTCCGAGGTTGAGGTATCAGGGCAGCGCCGCTTCATCCAAGCTCTTGACAGCAACGGACGCGCATGGTATGCTTGAGACTGGAAGCATGTTCCACATAGTGGAAACCCACGCGATCGCAGTGCTGGAGGATTCCCCGTGCTGGCGGCTCCGTTGCTGAAGCTCCTCAATCGGGACGTCGAGGGCCTCTCCAGGCTCGTGCTACGTCCGCTGACGAATCTGGGATCGCCATCTTTCTGCGGCGTCTTGACGCACCAGCCGGACAAGAAGACCACCGTCAGTTTGCACGGTGTACCCGGGTACCACGTGGCGTGAGCGATGTCCGCCGAGATGGGCGGCTTCACCGGGCGGCAGACGAAGGGCACGCGGGCTGGTCAGATAGCTAGGAGACGGATGATCAATCGGACGTAGGCTGAGACAGGTGCTTAGGTAGGAGAGTATCCGCTTGATCGAGGATCTGCGACCAGCACCGCGCTGCGCCGAGATCCCAGAAAGGCCAACACTGCGGTTGGCAGGCACTGATCGATCCCCTTGACTGAATCCGCAGCCAGGGTGGAGGGCAGGAACAGCGAATGAGCTACCCGGACAAGCTGCTGGACGTGGATCTCAGTTCGAGGGATGTCCGTTCGCGGGATCTCCCCACGCCAGTGGCTCGGCAGTTCCTGGGCGGCAGGGGCCTCAACATATACTTCCTGTCGAAGCTTCTATCACAGGACATCGGTCCGCTGGACCCCGACAATCTGCTCGTGTTGAGCTGTGGGCTTCTCACTGGCACGCGAGCGCCCTCTTCCTCGCGCCTGCACGTCGGCGCCTTGTCTCCGCAGACGGGTCTCATTGGGAGCTCCAACGTCGGTGGACACTTCGGGGCGGCTCTGCGGGGGTGTGGCCTTCAATGTATCTTGATTCGGGGCAGGGCGAGTCACCCAGTTCAACTACGGATCGATGCCGGCGGTGCCGAGTTGCAGGATGCATCCTCCGTCTGGGGTCTCAACACGCGGGCGGCGGCGCAACGCCTCCGCGACAAGATTGGCCGGGGGGTCAGGACGCTTGTCATCGGTCCAGCGGGCGAGAACCTGGTCCGGTATGCCTGTCTCCTGACGGGTACGCGCCACGCGGCCGGTCGCACCGGGATGGGGGCCGTGATGGGCGCCAAGAACCTAAAGGCCATTGCCGTCTTGGGTGGGCAGCTGGCTGGGGGACCCGCCGACGACGAAGGCAGGCGCGCAGTCAGGGCCTACACTGACATCATACGGAGTTCGCCTCGCTTCGCGAGCTACTCCCGCTTCAGCAACAGTGCGCATCTTGACTGGGCCGCGGACTTCGGCATGCTGGGGACCAGGAACTTCCAGACGGTCCAGTTCGAGGGTGTGGACCAGATCGATGGCAAGCGGCTGATCGACTATGTGGCCAAACCGCGCACGTGTCATCGGTGCCCGGTACACTGCAAAGCCGAGATACTGATCCCGGACGGGCCCTACGCCGGGACGAGGGGCGAGCGGCCGGACATCGAGCCGATCATGAATCTGGGTGCCAAGTGCGGCCTCGACGACGCCGAGGCGCTGCTGTATCTATACACCCTCACAAGTGACCTTGGCCTGGACGCGATCTCCACCGGGGGTGTCCTGGCGTTCGCCATGGAGCTCTACCAGCGAGGGCTGATCGGACCGGCCGATACGGGCGGCCTAGAGCTGACGTGGGGCGACGCCGAGGCGATGGAGGCGATGATCCTTCAGATCGCCCACCGCACGGGATTTGGGGAGGTGCTGGCGCAGGGCGTGCGCCGCGCAGCTGCTATCATCGGGGGCGGAGCGGAGCAGTACGCCCACCACGCGAAAGGGCTGGAGTTGGTGGGCTACGATCCGCGAGGCGCTATGGGTACCGCGCTCGGCTACGCAGTCTCCACCCGAGGCGCCGACTTCACCAGTGTCTACGCAGTCCCGGAATACCGCTGGGAGCCGGAGCAGGGGCAGGCCTGGTTCGGGGACGCGCGATCTGTGGATCGGTCGGTGCCGCATGGAAAGGGAAGGCTGGTGCGCCGTTCGATGATCGTGTCCGCCGTTCTCGACGCTATCGGTATCTGCAAGTTCCCAGCCCTGTCAATCGTTGGGGACTTCAGCCTACGGGACGAAGCGGCCCTGGTTTCGTCGCTTGCTGGATGGGACCTCGACGCAGAGGACCTCGCCCTGGCCGGCGAGCGCATCCTCAATCTGGAGCGCCTCTTCAACCTGCGTCACGGGGCAGGCCCCGAGGCAGACGACCTGCCGGATCGGTTTGTTGAGGAGCGGATCACCGATCCCGGACCGACACAAGGTATGGTGGTACCCATACAGCAGCTTGTTCTCGACTTCTATAGGGCCATGGGGTGGACACCTGACGGCCTTCCCTCTGACGAGAAGCTTGAGGAGCTTGGGCTGACTGAGTTTGCGACGTGAGTCCGTGCTTCAGGACCCTTTGAGCGGACGGCCGCAATAGCTACCATGGGAGGCGCTTTGACACTACAGAGCAACACCATCACATATGGCACACCGCAGTTCGGTCTGCTATCCAGGGACCAACTGGATCGCCTGCACCACGCCAGCTTGGAGATCCTCGACCGGACGGGGGTCCTGCTCTATGATCAGGCGGCGCTGGATCTGTTGGCGCAGGCTGGCGTTCAGACGGTCGATGGGAACCGCGTGCGTATCCCCCCGGGCCTGGTCGACTGGGCCCTATCCATGGCGCCCAGGCGGGTCGTGTTGTGCGATCGAAACGGCGGGCGCGCCCTCCCTCTCGAGCGGCAGAACGTCTTCTATGGCCCAGGCTCAGACTGCCCCTACGTGCTGGACCACCGCACAGGGCAGAGACGACCCGGCACGCTCCGGGACATCCGCGAGGGCATCCGGCTCTGTGATGCACTGCCCAACATCGATTTCCTGATGTCCCTCTGTGTTCCCTCAGACATGGAGGACCCTGCGGTCGCGGATCGCTACCAGATGCATACGATGTTGGCCAACTCGACCAAGCCGATCATCTTCGTGACCACCGAATTCGGGGGGTGCATCGATGCCGTGCGCATGCTCGAAGCCGTGGCGGGAGGGGAGGAGGCGCTTCGTCGAGACCCGATCGCCGCCTGCTACATCAACGTGACAGATCCGCTGCGTCACAACGCCGAGGCTCTGCAGAAGCTCCTCTACATGGCCGGGAAGGGGCTGCCCTGCACCTATACGCCGGTCGTGCTGCGGGGATTGAACGGGCCTGTGACGCCCGCGGGGGCCCTGGCGCTGGCGAACGCGGGTGAGCTGGTAGGCTTGACGCTGGCGCAGCTCAAACGAGAAGGGGCGCCTGTGATCCACAGCGGCGGGTACAATGACATGTTTGACATGCGCACGATGGTCGCGCTCTACGGGGACCCAAAGGGCTTCGCCGGGCGAACTCAGCTGACTCACCACTACGGGTTGCCGTCCTTTGGCCTGGCCGGGGCGACCGACGCCAAGTTGCCCGACCAACAGGCGGGCGCTGAGGTCGCGTTCTCACTCATGCTGGAGACCTTCATCGGTGCGAATCTGGTCCACGACCTCGGCTATCTCGAGAGTGGTAAGTGCTACTCCTTCGAGCAACTGGTGATCTGCGACGAGTTGGTCAACTATCTGAAGCGCTTCATGCAGGGCCTGGAGGTGACGGACGAGACACTGGCCCTGGACTTGATTGACGAGATGGGCCCCGGCGGCGACTATCTGGGCACCGATCAGACGATGGAGCGTTTCCGGGAGGATTGGTATCCGGAGCTCTTGGATCGTCAGGACTTCAGCGGATGGGACTCAGACGGGGGCACGACTCTGCGGGAGCGGGCCCGGGAACGAGTAGAGGAGCTACTGGCATCCCACCACCCTGATCCTCTCCCTGACGACGTTGAGCATCGAATCCGGGATATCGTGAAGGGGGCCGGAGCAGGGGCTTCCCTGCCATAGGCACACAGGTCTTGCTTGGCGGCCCGGTAGGCTTGGCGGCACGAGTCGAACAGTGGAGGTCGACCGCTTGTCCAGCCGAGAACCACAGACGAGGAATAGGGAGGAGACCATGGAGCTACGCCAGCTGGTTGAGGCGGTCCAGGGCGGGGACCGCGTTCAGGCCGCTGACCGGGCCAGAGATCTGGTCGAGAGCGGAGTAGACGTTCAGGAGACGATCGGGGCGCTGACGCAGGGCATGCGTGAGATCGGCGACCAGTTTGCCCGCATGGAGATCTTCCTGCCCGAGATGATGAAGGCGGCCAAGGCGATGCAGGCGGCGATGGGCCAGCTCGAGCCCGCCCTGGAGACCATGGGGGGAGAGAAGGAGGACAGGGGCACCATCGTCATCGGCACGGTCGAGGGCGACATGCACGAGATTGGGAAGGACATCGTCATCACCATGCTGGAGGTGCACGGGTTCGAGGTCCATGATCTGGGCATCGACGTGAATGCCCTGGAGTTCATTCACCGGGCCGAGGCGGCGGATGCCGATGTCATCGGCGCGTCCGCCCTCATGACGACCACCATGCCGAATCAGAGGGAGATCATTGAGCTGCTGAAGGAGAAAGGCCTGCGGGACAAGTTCCACGTCATCCTAGGCGGCGCCCCGGTGACGCCCGAGTGGGTCGAGGCGTGCGGCGCTGATAGCTGGGGAGAGAACGCAGCGGTGAGCGTTGAGATCCTGACACGTGTGGTGGCAGAGAGGGGGAAATGAGATGCCTCCCTACAAGATGTGGCAGATTATGGAGCGGTCCCAGACGGGGCCATTCTGCGAGGACGACGACTTCGTCTACGAGATCTTCATGCCGAAGATCTCGGAGCTGGTAGAGAAGTACCAGATCACCTACGACCCGGAGCATCCGGTTCCGGACGACGACGGGCTGGCAGATCGGGTCTGGCAGGCCGCAGTCGAGTTGTTCCTGGATGTTGGGGTGTTGAACGTGATCACGCACCGGCGCATCCTGCTCGACCAGGCGGAGGTCAGGGAGGCGCTGTACCACGCGCCGGGCCGGTACTGGGTCGGCGATGGCAGGGATGCGCGCCTCTGGGAGCATCGAGAGGTTGAGGACACGAAGCCCCCCTTCTGCATCTTCAGCCCCGATATCACCTGCGACGAGGAGCTCTTCCTGCCGATGTCTCTGGCCTATATCCAGGAGCCGCTGGCCGACGGCGTCTGTGCTCCCATTCTTGAGGACACGATGGGGCTCAAGATCAAGTCGGGGGCGCCGACGGAGATGGCCGGCGTGGTTGAGCACGCTATGAGTCTCCGCGAGGCAGCGAGGTTGGCAGGTCGCCCTGGGTTGTTCCTGGTGGCGGTGGGGACCGCGCAGTCGGATGCCGGGCAGATTGCAGTGAGCAACGATACGTGGGGGGTACGTCACACGGACGCGCGGCTGATTGGGCTGCTCACCGAGCTCAAGATCGACAATGGACTGCTGAACAAGATCGTGCACTGCATGCAGTTTGGCTGCTTCATTGGCTGCCTCAGTGGCGCAATCTACGGCGGCCTCGCAGGCCGGGCTGAGGGCACGGCGATCCTGGAGACGGCCTACCACCTGGTGGGGCTGACCATCTACCAGGCTGCGTTCCAGCAGAGCTTCCCGTTTCACCTTCACTTCACCTCGAACAGCGGGCGAGAGATGCTATGGCTGGTGAGCGTTACACACCAGGCCGTGAGTCGCAACAGCCGCATCCTGACCACGTCGAACGGCTTCCTGAACGCCGGGTCGGGCACGGAGATGGTGCTCTACGAGGCGGCTGCCCACGGCCTTGCTAGCACGGTGTCAGGAGGGGACCTGTGGGAGGCGGCGGTGGCGCACAACAAGTACCGCAACTATGCAACGCCGCTGGAGGCACGTCTGGCCTGTGAGGTGGGACACTCGGTGGCCCGCCAGGGGATGACGCGAGCGCAGGCGAACGAGATCGTGCTGCATTTGTTAGGCAAGTACGAGGAGCAGATCCCGGAGGCTCCGAAAGGGAAACCCTTCCAGGCATGCTACGACGCCAAGACAGCTAGGCCCGACGACTGGTACCTGGATATGTACAAGCGGGTGAAGGACGAGGTCGCCGAACTGGGCGTCCAGTTCCCGTACTAGCCAACCATCTGCGGTTGGGTTCTCGCCTGCCTGCAGGGCCAATCCTAGGTGGGACTGAGGGAGGAAGACGTGGGCACAGAGGATGCGGTTGCGCGCTTCGTGGCCGATACCCGTTGGGAGTCGCTGCCGGGGGACGTTCGGGAACAGGCACGCCTTTGCCTGGTCGACAGTCTGGGCGCAACGCTTTCGGGGACCCTGACCCAGGTGAGCAAGATCACTGGCGAATTCGCGGCCCGAACCTGGCCGGGCGACGAAGCGACGATTCTGCTTCAAGGCAGGCGGGCGGGCCCTCCGGGGGCGGCCTTTGCCAATGGCTGGGCCGCCAATGCCTTCGACAGTGATGACGGCATTCGCTACGGCTACGGCCACGCAGGGGCACAGCTCTTTCCTGCCGCGCTCGCCGTAGCCGAGTCCCGATATCTGGATGGCAAGCGGCTGCTCGCCGGGATGGTGGTGGGCTACGAGGTCGCGCACCGCGTGGGCCGCTGTTGGCACGACCACCATGAGGTGTACCAGGCTTGTGGCTCCTGGGGCTCGGTTGGCTGCGCTGGTGCGGCCGCAAACCTCCTGGATCTGTCACGCGAGCAGGCGTGGCACGCTCTCGGAACGGCGGAGTACTTCGCTCCCAACCTGCCGATGATGCGGGACATCGACCACCCGGCCATGGTGAAGCACGGCATCGGCTGGGGAGCGATGACGGGGGTCATGTCCGCGGGGCTGGTCTCCCGGGGATTCAGCGGCATTCCCTCGATTCTCGCCCTCGACTCGTATCGGGAGTGGGCGGACGACATCGGAGACCACTACATCATGGCTGACGGGGTGGGCTGGAAGGAGAAGGGGTATGCCTGCTGCGGCTGGGCCCACGCGGCGGTAGAGGGTGCCAGATCGCTCGTCCAGACCCACGGCATTGCGTTGGACGAGATCGCGACCATCCGCGTGGAGGGATTCCACGAGACGGTGCGACTGGGTACCAGGCTGCCCAGGACGACCGAGGAGGCGCAGTTCAATGTGGCCTGGCCGGTTGCAGCTATGCTTGTGGATGGGGAGATTGGACCCGCGCAGACCATAGAGAACCGCCTCGATGATCCCGAGATACGCGGCTTGGCTGGCAGGGTGGAGCTGGTGGAGTCTGAGGAACTGAATGAACTCTGTCGCCTGTACGAGATAGGGGACCCTCGCGGGCGCTTCGCTAGCAGGGTGACCATAGTACTGGAGAACGGGAGGGCATTCGACTCTGGCCTGGTCGAGGGGAGCTTCCGTTTTCCGTACGCACCCTGGGAGCGGGACAAGATGGAGGACAAGTTCCGCTGGCTGGTGGGCCACGTCCTGGACGACAAGCACATCGACCATCTGCTCGACATGGCGTGGCATTTCGAGGATGTGCCGCGCGTGAGCGATCTGACAGCTCTTGTCAGTGGCTAGTCAAACCCAAGGGCTGATGATAGCCGGGGGATGAGAATGGCCTTTCGCTACCGGTGCGAGCAACCACATAAGCTACTCTCTGATACCCAGGTCCGCGACATCCACATGGCCACGCTGCAGGTGTTGGAGGATCCAGGGGTCAGATTCGCGGACACGAAGAGCTTGCGCTTTCTTGAAGACCACGGCTGCGCAGTCGACCATGCGCGCCAGCTGGTCAGCTTTCCCCCCAGCCTAGTGGAGGACTGCCTAAAGCGCTGCCCCGCCGATTTCAGGCTCCGGGCCCGCAATCCTGACTATGACATCTTGTTCGATAGCAGCAGTGTGCAGTTCGCAGCCTGCAGCGGGATGGAGATCGTTGACCTGCAGACGATGAGGAGGCGCCCGGGAACCCTCCGCGATGCTGAACGGGCAGCGCGACTCTGCGATGCGCTGGGGAACATCGCCGGCGCGAACACCGGTCTCGGCCATATCGTGGATCGGCCTACGGAGGTCAACCTTGAATGGCTCTACGCGACGGCGATACGCAATAGCGAGAAGGTAACGTCCGTCGGCGTGATGAACGATAGCGAGAAATGGGGCATCAGGATGGCCCAGGCTGCGGGAGAGGATATCATCGTGGTCGCATCCTCTAGTTCCCCGCTGGGCTGGACAGAGGACCAGATTCGGGGAATAGAGCGTGCATTGGCTGCGGGAATGCCCGTGGGTGGGCAGTCGATGGCCAGCCCGGGAACGACGGCGCCGGCAACGCTGGCGGGCACGGCAGTCTTGATGAACGCCGAGATCCTGGCGATGCTGGTGCTGGTTCAACTGCTGAAGCCGGGTACTGGCATGATGTATAGCTGCTTCACCATCCCCATGGACATGCGTACGACCACGCTTGCCTCCGGCAGCATCGAGCTCGGCATGGTGACCGTCATCTCTGCGCAACTCAGCAAGTTCTACGGCCTGGGCAGCATCGTCTTCCTGCCCATGTCCGACTCGAAGTTGTTTGACGAGCAGGCGGGATTCGAAAAAGGTATGCAATGGCTGCTCGCCGGTATGGCGGGCATCAACCTGATCTGGGGGGCGGGGATGGTTGAGGGTCACAGCCTGTGGTCGAATGCCCAGCTGGTGATCGACGCGGAGATGTGTGGGATGGTTGGCCGGTACCTTGAAGGAGTGGGCGTGGTTCACGACACCGTCGCGTTGGACGTCATCAAGGAAGTGGGCCATTTCCCCAGCAACTACCTGGACACCCAGCACACGTACGAGCGCTGGAGGGCGGAAACGTACCTCCCGCTTGTGTCCTCGAGGGAGGCGTACGATACGTGGGCTCACCAGGGTGCCAAGGACATCGTGACCCGGGCAGCCGAGATGGCGGACGCGCTGCTGCGGGAACACGTGCCTGTGCCGCTCGATGAAGCGGTTGATAGGGAGCTGGAGAGTATGCTGAGGGCTGCAGCTATCGAAAAGGGACTCTTCCCTCCGTGAGCAACAGCTCGACCCGCTGTTGCCTGGAGCGCCCGGCTAGAAGGTGGGGCAGAGCTCCTTGGCGGTGCAACTCACTAGAGACCGGTCTGGGATCCTCCGGCCGGCGACGGGGTGGCACACGAGTGATCTGCGTCAGGGCCTGACGAGCGATGAAGACCGACTTCGTGCTCAACGATAGGGCGGTCTCGGTCGACGACGGCGTGGCACTCGGGTGATCTGCGTCAGGGCCTGACGAGCGATGAAGACTGACTTCGTGCTCAACGATAGGGCGGTCTCGGTCGACGACGGTGTAGCACTCGTTTGATCTGCGTCAGGGGCTGACGAGCGATGAAGATTGATTTCGTACTGAGCGACAAGGCCGTCACGCTCGACGTTGAGCCTCAACGGCCGCTCCTCGACGTGCTGCGTCAGGATCTGGGCTTGACGGGCACCAAGCGAGGCTGCGACTATGAAGGCGAGTGCGGCGCTTGCACCGTGCTGCTCGATGGGACGCCGGTACGCTCGTGCCTGACGCCGGTGGCAAAGGTTGCCGACCGGCGGGTGCTCACTGTCGAGGGGCTGGCCGAGGCTGGTCAGTTGCACCCCCTGCAACAGGCGTTCATCGAGGTGGGAGCCGTGCAGTGCGGCTACTGCACGCCCGGAGTCCTGATGTCCGCTCTGGCCCTGGTCCGGCGCCAGCCGAGGCCGTCTCAGGAGGAGATCGTGGAAGCCCTGGCGGGCAATCTCTGCCGCTGCACGGGCTACAAGCGCATCGTGCAGGCGGTCGAATTGGCCACAGCAAGGATGAGGGGCGATGCTGACAGGCCTCCGGGATCTGTACAGACCTCGGAAGTCCGACTGGAGGCCGTAATCGGCGGGGATGTGACGCGAACGGACGCCATCGACAAGGTGACAGGAAGGGCGCTATACGCCGAGGACATCGGTATGCCTGGGATGCTGTATGGGTACGTGCTGCGCAGCCCGCACCATCACGCCCGCCTCAAGGCGCTTGACTTCGAGGCCGCGACCAGGCTCGAGGGCGTGGTGCAGGTCATCACGGCCTCCGACATTCCAGGGGAGAACGGGCTGGGCGACTATAGCCGCGATGAGCCCGTTCTGACGCCGGTCGGCGACAGTGTCAAGATGCGCGGGGCGCCCGTGGCACTGGTTGTGGGGACCACGCCCGAGCACGCCAGGGCCGGGGCGGAGGCGGTTCAGTTAAACTACGAGCCGCTGCCGCCCGTATTCGAGCTGGAGCAGTCCCTGGCGGAGGACGCTTTGCCTATCTACGAGGGTGGCAACGTGCTGACTCGGAAGGAGGAGGTCCACGGCGACCTCCAGGCCGCGTTCGAGCGGTCCGACGTGATCCTCGAGACTACCTACCGCACGGCCTGGCAGGAGCATGGGGCGCTAGAGCGTGAGGCGTTGCTGGGCTACCTGGACGGTCACGGTCGCGTCACGGTCCTCGGCGGCACCCACGAGCCCCACTGGCAGCAGCGCTACATCGCGGCTGCGCTAGCCGTGGACCAGGACGAGGTACGGGTTATCATGCCCCCTACTGGAGGCTCCTTTGGCGGCAAGCAGGATCCGTGGCCCTTCGTCGCCACGGCTCTGATGGTTCACACTGTTCGCCGCCCTGTGAGGCTCGCCTACAGCCGGCGCGAGTCCTTCGAGGCATCCCCCAAGCGGCATCCGTACCGGGTCAGCCACAAACTCGGGGCGTCCAGCGACGGTCGTTTGACTGGAATCCACGTCCGCGTCGACGTTAACACCGGTGGCTACGATGGACACGGCCAGTATATCTCCGACTATGCTATGATGGCCAGTGGCGGCCCCTATTGCTACCAAGCGGTTGACGCCTACGCCCAAAGCGTCTACAGCAACGGCCCCAAGGCCGGTCAGTTCCGGGGCTTCGGCGCGCCCCAGTCCCTGTTCGCTCTCGAGTGCGCGCTCGACGAGATGGCTCACCGACTGGCGACCGATCCACTGGAGTTCCGTCTGAAGAACGCGATTCGGCAGGCATCGACGTCCTTCCTCGGCTATCCCGTCGCGGAGTCTCTGGGCTACGAGGAGGTCTTGGAGGCTATCCGGCCGCGCTATCAAGAGCTAATGGAGGATGCGGCGGCGTTCAACGCGCGACTGATTAGCAACAGCCGGGAGGAAGGCGTACGCAAGGCCGTTGGCTTTGCGGGGATGTGGTACCGCTTTGGGAAGTCGGGCTCGCTGCAGATCGAGGCGCACGCCGAGCTCGCGCGGGATGGTCATTTCGTCGTCTACTGCTCAGCCCCGGATTACGGGCAGGGGACGAACACAGTCATGGCCCAGATGGCGGCCGAGGCACTGGGCGTTTCGCGTAAACAGGTCGAGGTGGTGAACGCGGACACCGCCTTGACGCCGGACAGTGGCATCCAGGGGGCCTCTCGCGCCACCTACTTCGTGGGCGGAGCCGTCTGCAAGGCCGCAAGGGTCCTAAAGCAGGAGATCGTCGGGATGGCGGCCGAGATGCTCGACTGTCCGCCCGCGAGCCTGGTGCTGGTCGACGATCGGCTGGGCTGCCCCGAGTTGCCTGCGCCGGGACCATCCGTTTCCCTTGCCGGAGGGCTCTCGGTGTCGCTGGCGGAGGTCGCCGAAGAGTTCGACCGTATTGGAAAGGCGCGCAGGCTGCCTGGCGTGTTCGACCTGTCGCCACTGTTCCCCAACGAGATGAAGCCCGAGTACGTCCCGTTCTTCGTCACAGGGGCCCATGCGGCCCAGGTGCTGGTGGATCCGCGCACGGGTGAGGTGAGGGTTGAGCGTGTTGTCGCGGCCCACGACGTTGGGCGGGCGATCAACCCACCTGATGCGGCTGGGCAGATCGAGGGCGCAGTCGTGATGGGCATTGGGACTGCGCTGATGGAGGAGTTCATCCCCGGAGAGACCGAGGGGTTCGGCGACTACTACCTGCCTACGACGATGTCAATGCCCGAGATAGAGGTCATCCTGGTGGAGGTCCCCAGCTTTGAGGGCCCGTTCGGGGCCAAGGGCCTCGGCGAGGCGGCCATCATGCCGGCGGCACCGGCGATCATTAACGGCATCTCCCGGGCGATCGGGGCACGGGTGCGCCAGCTTCCGGCCACGCCGGAACGGGTGCGTGCAGCCTTCGCACGCGGCAGGTTGATCTCCTCTGTGGCGCCGTTCGCATCGGCGGCGGGCATAGGACGAGGGACGGAGTAGTGGCAGAGGTGCGTGGCCATAGATCCGGCAAGAGCAGAAGAGGCCTGAGCTACAGGACGAGCAAGTGAGTAGTTGCATGAGCGAGTACGTCTATCCGAGCTCGGTCGAGGAGGCGGTCGCCTGCCTGGAACGGCACCCGGGCGAGGGACGCGTGATCGCTGGAGGGACTGATCTGCTACCTGATCTCCGGAAAGGGCGGATCGCGCCCCGCTGTCTGGTCGACATCACGAGAATCCCGGGTCTTCGGCAGATCGAGGTGGACGGGGGGGTGGTGACGGTGGGTGCCGGGGTAACCTTTGCAGCCTTAAGGAAGCATAGGTTCCTATGCCAGCACGTCCACGCTCTGGTGGACGCCGCGGCTTCGGTCGGGGCTGGCGCGATTCAGAACGCGGCTACCTGGGTCGGCAACATCGTCCAGGCCTTGCCGGCTGCTGATGGTGCCATCATTGCTCTGGCGTTGGACGCGGAGGCCGAGATCGTCAACCGCGACGGTGCTCGTTGGGAACCCGTTGGGTCGCTGTTTGCGGGACCCGGCCGTTCGACCATCGATCCTACTTCGGAGATCATCTCGCGGCTACGGTTTTCCGGTCCCTGGACCGGTGTCGGCACGGCATGGCGTAGGGTGGGGCGCCGGGCGGCGTTGGTGCTGCCCATCCTGAATTGCGCGGTGCGGGTCGAGCTCGAGACCGCCTCCGCTGGCGAGGAGACGGTATCCACAGTCGCCATTGCCTTGGGACCGGTGGCGCCCCGACCCTACCGGGCTCGGCGGGCCGAGACCTTCCTTCGAGGGCGGCCGCCCCGGACGGATGTCCTTTCACAGACGGCCAAGATCGCCCAGAGTGAGGCCAATCCCCGCACCAGCGTCACGCGGGCGTCCGCGGCCTACCGTCGTGATATTCTGCCTACGTTGGTAGAAGATGCCCTCAGGGAGGCGGTTGGGCGGGCAGGTGGTCGGCCCTAGCTTGCGGTGGTCGCGGTCCCGGGGTGCACAGGCAGCCTATAGGCGGACGGACCGAAGCACAGTATCGACAGAAGTCTGGCAGGTAGGCGCGGCCATCGCGCAGCGTGACATCGCCAGCTTGGAGCCGCAGGTCGCCGGCCAGCTGAGGGCCTAGGGACTGCATGAACAAGGAGACAAGGAATGGTTGAACCGACGCAGGCCTATCCTCGCATGGAGATGCTGGCCGAAGAACACTGCCGCACCATCCATCTGGCGTCCCTGGAGATCCTGCGGCGTACTGGCGTGCGCGTCTACCACGGTGAAGCCCTCGACATGCTTCGCGCGTCCGACGCCCTGGTGACTGACGAGAATCTGGTGCGATTCCCTGCCGGCCTGGTGGAGTGGGCGTTGGATCAGGCGCCGTCCCGCATCGCCCTGTGCAGACGTGGGAGTGGCGAGGTGGTCGCACCCCTGGAGGGACAGCGGGTTAGCTTCGGCCCGGGCTCCGACTGCCTCAACTACCTCGATCCCCGCACGGGCGAGCGCCGGGCCTTCACCGCCGGCGATGTGGTCGACTGCATCCGGCTGGTAGACGCCCTGCCGGAACTCAGTTTCTGCATGTCCATGGGCATTCCTTCGGACGTGGAGACGAAGAGGGCCTATCGGTGGCAGTTCGCGAAGATGGTCGAGCATACCACCAAGCCGATCGTGTTTGTCTGTGACGACCGTGCTGACTGCGAGGCCATCGCCGCGATGGCGGCCGCGGCGGCCGGCGGGATGGACGCTCTGCGCCTCAATCCGACCCTGCTGCTCTACTCGGAGCCGTCTTCGCCGCTGAAGCACACCGCAACTGCAACGGACAAGCTGCTCTACATGGCGGAGCAGGCCCTGCCAATCGTTCACTCGCCAGCCCCCATGATGGGTGGGACAGGTCCGGTGACGATGGCTGGAGGTCTCGCGCTGGGGAATGCGGAGATTCTCTCCAGTTTGGTTATGCACCAATTGAAGCGACCGGGCGCCCCATTCGTCTACGGCAGCGGGCTCCACCATCTGGACATGCGGACCACCATCAGCGTCTACAGCGCCCCAGAGTTCGAACTGGCGCGGGTTGCCGTCGCTGAGATGGGACGGTACTACGACCTACCCACCTGGGGCTACGCGGGTCACTCCGACAGCTGCGTGATGGACGAGCAGGCGGCAGCAGATGCTGCCTTCTCTGTACTCATATCCCTTCTCGCTGGCTCAAACCTGGTCCACGACGTCGGCTATCTCGAGGCAGGCCTGACCACCTCGCCGGAGATGATCGTCTTCACCGCGGAGATGATAATCATGATGCAGCGCTTCATGGCTGGGATATCCTGCGATGCCGAATCTGTGGCGCTGGATGTGATTCACAGTGTCGGCCCGGGAGGCGAGTTCTTGTCCACGGACCATACGATGGATCACTTCCGCGACTTCTGGGAGCCGGTGCTTTTCAGCCGCGCACGGCTTGATGACTGGGTTGCGGCTGGTAGCCAGCACCTCGGCGACCGTCTACGGGAGAGGACCGTCGCCATCCTGGACGAGCACGAGCCCGAGCCGCTCCGGGACACCGCGCTCCAGGAGATCGAGCGAATCTTGGGATCTGAGCGTTGATCGGGGGACCACGGCCAGGCCTGTGGCGTAGCGTCGTTTCGCGGGTTGCTTGTGGTAACCGCACGCGTTGCACCTTGACGCGCCGGGGACCCGATGTACACTAGCGCACAGTGGAAACCCATTCCATGTAATGGGGCGGGTACCCGCGCGCTGGGCGTTGCCGGGGCTTCCGTTCGCGGTTATGTGGGCGCGTCGGTCCGGGTCAGAGCTGG
>JASFVG010000040.1:0-18101 GCA_050049955.1 Anaerolineae bacterium
CAGCCATGCCGGGTGCAGTCGGACGCCTGCATCGGTCACCGCGATGATCTCGCCGGTCGCAGATTCGATGGCGCGATTTCTGCCCTGGGAGATGTTTGCCCCGGGGTGTTGCAGGAACTGCAGCGGGAGGCGGTTCTCGGCCTCCAGCAGCGACACGGTACCGTCGGTCGATCCACCGTCGCAGATCACCACTTCGTCGGGCTGGCGAGTCTGCGCAGCCAGGCTTTGGAGCAGGCGGGATAGGCTGTCAGCTTCGTTCAAGACTGTCGCAACGAGGGAGACGCGCATTGCGCAGGATTATACACGACGGCGGTACCCCCGCAAAACCTAGATCTCTCGCCCCAACTGGCGCCGGTCTCCTGCGGAGGTCCCAGCGCAGGCCGGGTGAAGCGGGCGTCGGGCATGGCACGTTATCCCCACAGCGCCCGCAGGTCCGCTTGACGTTTGCGCGCAGATGTGATAGACTAGTCCCCTAGGACGCGGTGAGTTAGGTAGTGATGCCTCACCCTGCCCGGGCCTGCGTTCAGGGTCCGGGTAGCTCGTGTAAGCACCTCTCCTTGCCGCCGTAGAAGACAGGATCACCCATAAGGAGAATCTGGAGGATGGAAGGGAAAGAGACGGGAACCGTCAAGTGGTTCAGCAACGATAAGGGCTATGGATTCATTTCGCGTGACGAAGGGGACGACGTGTTCGTTCACTACTCCGCGATCACGGGCGGGGGCTTCAAGACGCTCAATGAAGGCCAGCGCGTGGAATTCGGCGTCGAGCAGGGCCCCAAGGGCCTCCGCGCGACGGACGTGATCCCTCTCGGCGAACCAACGAGCTTCTAAGCGAAGCAGCTAGCTAACCGCGTCAGATTCGGTCTCGCAGCAAGCAGTGCCGAAGATGCGCAACTAAACAGGCCGCCCGCGTCGGTGAGAACCGGACGCGGGCGGTTCTCCTTTTCTGGGCAGTCCGCATAGCCCAGATCGGCACGAGAAAGGGCCCTATGGACTTCAAAGGGAAAACCGCTGTCGTCACGGGAGGATCGAGTGGCATTGGCAAGGCAACGGCCCGGTTGCTGGCAAGTGAAGAGGCCAACGTGTTCATCGTCGCCCGGGACCAGCAGGGACTGAATCAGGCACTTGAGGAGATCAGGGAAGAAGGAACCAGTCCCGGTCAGGAGCTTGGATCCTTCGCCGCCAACGTCGCGGACTATGAGCAGGTCAAAGCCGTTCTGGAGATGATCCGGGAGGCCGGCTGGGGGCCTGACATCCTCATCAACTGCGCGGGCACGGTCTATCCCGGGTACGTCGAGGAGCTCCCCCTATCCACTTTCAGGGAGCAGATGGACGTCAACTTCTTCGGTACAGTCCATACCGTCAAGGCAGTCCTCCCTCACATGATGGCTCAGCGCAAGGGCCACATTGTGAACGTCTCATCTGTGGGAGGCGTCGCCGGAGGGTTTGGCTATACGGCGTACGCAGCGTCTAAGTTCGCCGTCTACGGTTTCACGGAGGCCTTGAGGGCCGAGATGAAGCCGTATGGAATCAAGGTGTCGCTCGTTCTTCCAGCAGACACAGATACCCCCCAGCTTCAGCAGGAGAGAGAGATCCAACCCCTGGAGATCAAGTACATCAGCGCCGCCGCCAGACCGAAGCAACTCAATCGTCCAGGTGAGTTCATCGCTCATTGGCTCACGAGATGGCTGCTGACAGATGATGGCAAGCCGATGAGCGCGGATCGGGTCGCGGCAGCTATTCTGAGGGGCATCCGAAGAGGGGACTTCCTCATCATACCGGATGCCACACTGAGGGTGGTATTCCCGCTGCGTGGTTTCTTCATCCCCCTGGCGAACTGGGCACAGGACCGGTTGACGGTCGTAGCGAGGAGAGAGCGGGGCGCGCACTAGACGGGTAGGCCACACGGCAGGGTGCAATCGCGTGTGAGCGTGCAGTGCGGTTCAGGATTCCAGCCCGACCATCTCTCCCCTCACGGTCTCCAGTAGCGCCTCAGCCCGTAGCTCCGCCAGGGTGTAGCATGGCGCGTCCATCCGATCCGCGAGCGCCTGAGCGAGACCTTGGTCGAAGGCCTTGCTCTCCATGTTGATCACCACCGAGCGGATGTCTGCTTGAGGGAACATCTCCGCGACGAGGTAGGCTTCTTCTTGCGGAGGGCGGCTCGTCGTCGACACGTTACCTGCCCCATCTGTAAGCAATACCATCAGGGGCATGAGGTCAGGGTGCTGTCGAACCTCGCGCGTTATCACCTCGTAGGCAACCTGCAAGCCCGCAGAGAGGGGCGTCTTGCCGCCGACAGGGATGTCGGCCAGGGCTCGCTGAGCCAGCTCGACGCTGTTGGTAGGAGGGAGGACCAGGACGGCCCGGTTCTTCTGGAAGACCACCAGCCCGACGCGATCGCGCCGCTGATAGGCGTCGGTCAGCAGCGATAGCACGGCCCCCTTGGTCGCCTCCATCCGCTCGGATACCGCCATCGACCAGGAGGCGTCCACCACAAACAGTACCAGGTTGGCCGCGCGCGTCACCCGAACCTTGCGTCGGTAGTCATCCCGACGGAGCACCAACGCAGGACCGTTCTCCTCCGCCCGTGCAACCTGGTGCGGGGCAGCAGCGCGAAGTGTGGCGTCAAAGGCTAGGTCACTAGGGTCGTCTGGAGATGGGCGCGCCCGGACGTAGCGTCCTCGCTTTCGGTCTGTACGCGTCTGGCTCCGTCGACCCCCGCTGGAGCGGGTGAGTCGATCGAGAGGTGTCTCCAGCCGGGTGGGGTTGAACCCGTCATCGGGGTCTATGAACTCGCCGCCCTCCCACCAACGTCCCTCGGTAGGCCATTGGGGGATCTCCTGGGGCCCAGGGGTGCGAATCGTTTCGGTCCGCTGGGAGGAGGGATCCTCGTCAGATTGCTGCTGAACTACCTCTTTTTTTTTACCTACGGTCTCGGGCGCGCCCCCCTCTTCCTCGGCGTGTTCTGCTTGCGTGTTCTCCGCGCGTGCCTCGAGGAACCGTTCCGAGAGGCTCCCAAGCGTGATCTCCGATTGCTCCAGCGGATGGCGCTTCAAACGGTGAGGTAGCGCCAACTCGGCCGCCAAGAGGATGTCGTTTTCGGTCAGATGGGTACGACCATAGAATGCGGCGTGGGCCCGGGCCGCCTTGAGCACCACCAGGTCCGGTCGGTGACCATCGACGCCCAATTCCCCCATGACAGTCGCGATGGTTGCTAGGTCTGATCGCGTGTGCTTCACATTAGGCAGGAGTTGGCGGGCCCGCACAATCTCCTCTGACAGCGCCTGCTCTCTTCTCGCCCAAGCCGCGCAAAAGCCCTCTGGATCGGATTCGTAGGCCAGGTTGTACTCCATGATCAGCATGCGAGCCTCAGGGTCGCGAATGGTCTGGATGTCGACGCACAGGGCGAACCGATCCAGGAGCTGAGGCCGCAGGTCGCCCTCCTCGGGGTTCATCGTGCCGATCAGAATGAACCGAGACGGGTGGCTGAAGGAGATACCTTCGCGCTCCACGACATTTACCCCCATCGCTGCCGCGTCGAGCAGCAAGTCCACCACGTGATCATCGAGCAGGTTGACTTCGTCCACGTAAAGGACGCCGCGATTCGCCGCGGCCAGCACCCCTGGTTCGAAATGACGTTCCCCCTTCTGGATCGCCAGCTCGATGTCCAGCGTGCCCAGGACTCGATCCTCGGTGGCGCTGACGGGCAGATCAACGAAGCGTGTACGCCGGCGCGAGCGTGGCAGATCCCCATCGTGATTGGCCCGTTCGCCGCATAGCGTGCACCAGGCGCTGGGTCTCTCGGGATCGCAGCCGAATGGACAGCCGGCAACCACTTCGATCTCTGGGAGCAGCGCCGCCAGCGCGCGAGCAGCCGTGGACTTCGCTGTGCCTCTCTCACCTCGGACGAGTACGCCTCCGATCTGAGGGTAGACCGCGTTCAATATCAGGGCGCGCTTCATACGCTCCTGACCAACGATAGCGCTAAATGGGAAGGTATTTGGCATCCGAACTCCGTGTCGACCTGTGGCGATCTACTGTTGCCGTTGGTGTCTCACCGATCTGGTGCAACGCTTGTAAGGCGCTTGGCCCAAGGAGGGTCATTATACCCCAATCCGGTCAGGACAAAACCGGTAGAGCGCCACCATCGACTCTGTGATCAAGGTCACTTCGACACACAGCGTCCGTGGCGATCACGTTGGCCTCCTTATAGCTGCCCTGAAGCAAACCCAATCTGGCATAGCCAGCGCCATTCATCAGAAACGAAGAGGCCGCCACCTGTTTAGGAAGCGGCCTCGCCGTGCCTGTTCCTTAGATCTCGGAAGTGGCCCTACCTCGACCTGGTGCCGCACGTGGCGCACGAGGCCGAGGGCGAGCATGAAGCGCAAGACGCGCCCTGGCCTGCAATGACGCCTTGATCCCCAATTGCGGAGAAGAGCGAGATCATGCGGCAGGTTTCGTCGCTATCACAATGGGGACAGGCGATAGGGTCGTCGGCCTGCGACATCCCTCGTAAGGCATCGAAGCGGGTATGGCATTCAGCACATTCATACTCGTACAGCGGCATTCCGTTCGCATCCCTCCCTGGTTCTGGCAAAGCAGCGGGCTCCGCAACTCGCCGCCCCTGCTCTCCATTACGGACTAATCCCTCCAAGTAGCGATCAAATGATGCCCAGTCTCTCGCCCACCTCCTGGAAGGTAGCCAGCACGTGGTCAAGCTGCTTGTCGGTGTGCGTCGCCATATAGCTTGTTCGCAACAGGGAAGATCCCGAGGGCACCCCCGGTGGAATGACCGGATTGGTGTAAACACCGGCCTCGTACAGTGCTTTCCAGGCGAAGACCGTAGGCAGATCCTCCCCGATGATGATCGGAATGATGGGTGTCTCTGTGTTCCCAACGTTGAAGCCGATCTTGCGATACTCTGTCCGCATGTACTTGGCGATCTCGTTGACCCGCTCGATCCGCTCCGGTTCCTCCTGCATGACGCGCAATGCCGCCAGTGCAGCGGCCGCGTTGGCTGGCGACATGCTGGCACTGAAGATGAGCGCGCGGGCGTTGAGCTGAATATACTGGATCACATCCGCGTCGCCAGCGATGAAGCCGCCCAGACTGGCGAACGACTTACTAAAGGTGCCCATGATCAGGTCAACCTGGTCGCTGATGCCGAAGTGGGCCGGTGTTCCCCGCCCCTGGCCAAGCACGCCGACCGAGTGCGCGTCATCCACCATCAGCCGGGCCTCGTACTTGTGGCACAGCGCCACGATCTCCGGGAGCGGGGCGAGATCGCCACCCATGCTGAAGACGCCGTCAACGACCACCAGTTTGCCTGCCTCGTCGGGCAGGTTTGAGAGCACACGCTCCAGGTACTCGACGTCGTTGTGGCCGAAGCGCCGCACCTCGCCCAGGGACATGTTGCAGCCGTCGACGATGCTGGCGTGGTCCTCTTTGTCTGTGATGATGAAGTCGTGACGATTCACCAGCGCAGTGATGGTGCCTACGTTGGTCTGGTACCCCGTGGGAAAGACGAGCGCCGCGTCCTTCCCCATGAACTCTGCCAACTCGCGCTCCAGTGTCAGGTGAAGCTCGAGTGTACCGTTGAGGAAGCGAGAGCCCGTGCAGCTGGTACCGTACATCTCGGTCGCCTCAATGGCCGCCTGACGGACCCTAGGATGCGTCGTCAAGCCCAGGTAGTTGTTGGAGCCGATCATGATCAGACGATGATCGCCGATGGTGACTTCCGTGGCCTCGGTGTCAGAAAGGGGAATGAAGTATGGGTAGAAGCCAGCCTCCATCGCCTCTTCTGCCCGCTTGATACGGATGTCAGTCCGGCACTTCTCGAACAGATCCATCAGGTTGCCTCCTCAACTACCGTCCGCAGTTGGCGGCGTTCTGTACGTCGCAGTATTATACGCCAAGATCGTTGGGCGGCAAAGCAGCGGTCGGCGGTGTCTCAGAACTGCTGGCGTGTCGCTGCAGCCAAGGCAGGCCACCCGTCCCCCTCGATAGGAGTTGTCAGGCATCGCCGTGGTCCGCACGGACATCGAGTCTGCGGTGTAAGCCTTTTCTTGCACTGGACGCCGGCTTTGTAGCTTTGTCTTGGATGACCAAAACAAGTCCGACCGCACCGCAGTCATGGGACCTCGTCACCGAGTGCTTGCTCCGCCGACTGGCCCACATCTTCGGTCGGCTTCGCCAGTGCCCCCAACATATGCGGTGGTGAGTCCTACCTGCCAAACCACTCCGGCGGGTTCCGAGCGCCTTCTTTAAAAACCTGTCACTTTTAAGCTAATCCAGCCGAAACGGGTTGCCCCGATGGTTGTCTTCTGATAGAATAGCCACCTCAGTTTGAGGGGCGCTTCTCTCCTCGCGGGAGATAGGCCCAACCTCAACTCAGCCACCTCGGCTGAAAGAAGCTGCCAGTTGCGTGTGGTGCAACGTCCGTCGTCTTCCCGTTGCTTGCCATCGTCAACCCAGTCGAAAACTGCATACCTTTCTGCGCACCTACCTATGAACGCTGCCAACATCTGGTCCGCCGCCTTGGGCGAGCTCCAACTTCAGATGACTCACGCGACTTTTGAGACCTGGCTCCGCGACGCCAAGCTGTTGCGGTATGAAGATGGCACCTTTGTGATCGCGGTTACGAGCGGTTATGCGAAAGACTGGTTGGAGAACCGCCTGCTGAGCACTGTCAAAAGGACCGTGGCTCGACTGGCTGGCAGGACCGTGGACGTGAGGTTCGTGGTGGGCAGTGAGGCGCCCCGGTCGGAGACAGCAGACATCGCGCCCCTCGACACAGCGGTTGAACCGTCGCGTTCAGCATTAACTGAGAGACCCGCTCGCCTGCCCTCCTGCGAGGGCCTCAGTCCGCGATACACTTTCGATTCCTTCGTTGTAGGGCCTGGGAATCGGCTCGCTCATGCCGCATCGGTGGCCGTGACTGAGAGCCCCGCGACTGCCTACAACCCGTTGTTCATCTACGGGGGCGTCGGGTTGGGAAAGACGCACCTCCTGCACGCCGTTGGTAACGCATGTCAGGCTCAGGGCATAGACACGCTCTACGTCTCGTCTGAGACGTTCACCAACGACCTCATCGAGGCCATCCGCTCTCACACGACTGAGACCTTCCGTGCGAAATACCGTACCGCTGAGGTGCTGCTCGTCGACGATATCCAGTTCATCGCCGGCAAGGAGAGAACACAGGAGGAGTTCTTCCATACGTTCAACGCGCTCCACAGCGTCGGCAGGCAAGTCGTCCTCTCGTCGGACCGGGCGCCCAAGGCGCTGACCACATTGGAGAAACGTCTATGCTCACGGTTCGAGTGGGGCTTGATAGCGGATGTCCAGGCACCCGACCTGGAGACGCGCATCGCTATTCTACGCTCCAAGGCCAGCTACACCGGTACTGTGGTGCCGGACGAGGTGCTGTCGATGATCGCCGCCCAGGTGCAGAGTAACATCCGGGAGCTGGAGGGGGCACTCAATCAAGTCATCGCCACGGCTCGGCTGACCAATAGGCCCCTGACGCGTGAGGTCACGGAGATGGCACTGGGCGATCTACTGCCCAGACGTCACGAACTGCGTCCAAGTGAGATCATCGAGCGCGTCGCTGACCATTTCGGGTTGGAAGTCAGTCAGCTCCTGGGGCGCAGTCGCAGGCGCGAGATCGCCCGTCCGCGACAGATTGCGATGTTCCTGATTCGGGAGGAGACTGATGCATCGTTTCCCGAGATCGGGGGACTCCTCGATGGTCGGGACCACTCAACGATTCTCTATGGCTGCGAGCGAGTTGCTGAGCTCCTCGAGGAGAGTACCAGTTTCCGGCGCGACGTAAACACAATCCGCCAGAACCTCCACAATCGGGCGCACACCTACGCGCGGCATTAGGTACCTACTCCTAGGAGCACCGCCCGATCACCAGTGCTTTGACCCTGTGCAGGGTCGCAGTGCCTTGCAGCGGTGCAGCCCCAGCCTGTGTTGGACTTCCTTAAATCGGGCGAACCTCGGTGCTCCCCAGCCGCCTGCGTTCCGCCTGACGAGCCCAGCAAATCCGCTTGTTCATCCTCGAACTACTTGACAAACGTCGTGAGATTTGGTATAATGATGTAACATTATCCTAAGTCTCTTGACCTCCACTTGGGACGCGACTCGAATGACAACGATCGATCGTTCGTCTCCTCTTCCCATCTACTATCAGCTCAAAGTCCTGATCCAGGATCAGATCAACTGCGGGTTGTGGCGTCCGGGGGACAGAATCCCAACCGAAGGTGAGTTTTGCGAGACCCACGGTATCAGTCGATCGCCCGTACGGCAGGCGCTTAACGAGCTGGCCCGCGAAGGTATGCTGGTTCGGCGACCGGGTCTTGGAACCTTCGTCACCAACGACGCTACTGACGAAGTGTGCCGCGAGACCGCCATCCGGATGATGTGTTCCGATCCGCAATGGTCCGCGGTGGTTGACCACGTTGCTTCGGTATGGAATGCTACACATCCCGACACGGAGATTGCGTTCGATGTTAGCCTGGTCGACCACGATCAGTTCTATGACCTCTTGGCCTCGGCTGTGGGCAGCGGTACGGCCCCTGACCTGGCCATGGTCGACAGTGTCTGGGTGGCCGGGCTTGCGAGTTCTGGTTTCCTATATGCTCTTGAGGACCTCGACTCACCTTGGAGCCGGGCGGAATTCGGTGGCGACCTGTATCCAGTCTTCGTCAATGCGAACTCCCTAGATGGACGGCTGTATGGTTTGCCGGTCAAGGGGGACGCTTCCCTGTTGTGGTATCGCAAGGACTGGTTCGCCGAGGAAGGGCTGACACCCCCACAGGATTGGGTCGATCTGCTGGAAGTGGCCACGCACTTCCTTCGGTCAGAGGTTAAGGGAAGGTACGAGGTGGCTCACCCGCTCGCGTTCCCGGCAGGTGTGCCGGGCGGCGAGGCCACCGTCTACAACCTTATGCCTTTCCTCTGGTCAGCAGGAGGGGGGGTCTTCGATTCGGATGCTACCTGTATCACCCTGGGCGCGCCTGCCACGTGTCGCTCTCTGCAGTTCCTTCGAGAGCTGGTCCATCCCCACCGTGTGAGTTCGCCAGATGTCGTGAACTACGGGCACGATACCAGCGCGAGGCTTCTTGCTCAAGGAAAGGTGGCTATGGCATTCGGGGGGAGCTATGAAGCGGAGACTATCCGAGCTGCTTCCCACGCGACCCAAGAGGAGTTCTCGAAACGCTTCGACGCGGTGGCGCCGCCGGCCTCCCCAGGTCATGGGTCCGTGTCGACGGTCGGGGGGACTAGCTACGTCATATTGAGGCAGTCCGAACGACCTGCCCTGGTGATGGACGTGCTCAAGCTTGCTACTGACCCTGACGTCGTCGGCGACCTCTATCGCACAGCGCGGCAGAATCTGCCCAATCCGTCTCCAGGGTCGATGCCGGGATCAGATGCCGATCCACTTCTGAGCAAGGTATCTGGGATGATCGCCTCGGGGCGCGCCCGCCCATCGATTCCCGAGTACGTCAAGGTGTCTAGACAGCTCCAGCGGATGTTCGAGTCGGCGATCTCCAGCGCCGATGCCATCGATGACGTCGTGCAACGCACGTCTGAGTTCATCGGCGTGATCGCCGATCTGCCCTGTCGGGCGCAATGATCCCCAATCATGGCACTCAAGTTAGCATCCGACAGACTTCTAGTGGGTTTCCGGTTCGCTTTCCGGGAAAAGGAGGTGGAGGGAGGGTAAGCTTCTGGTGCACGATGCGCTCAATGTCCCCTGCACGCTTGGTGCAGGACGGGAATTCGGACTCAGCATCAACCAAAGGAGAAGAACCGTGAAGAAGCACACTCTAGCAATCGTTTCGGTACTAGCGTTGGTAGGCCTGATCGTCACCGCCTGCGCACAGCCGACGCCAGAGGTCGTGGAGGTCACCCGCGTGGTGACCGAGACGGAAGAGGTAGAGGTGACCAAGGAGGTCGTCACAGAGGTCGAGGTCACCAAAGAGGTCGAGAAGATCGTAGAGGTCGAGAAGGAACTGGAGCCGGTGGAGATCGTCCTGTGGACGAAGGAGGGCGAGGCCGACGGCGGCCTGCAGTTCGTCCAGTCGCTCGCCGACGCCTACACCGCCGAGCATCCGAACGTGACCTTCGAGGTCACCAACAAGGACGTGGAGACGCTGCGTGAGGACTTCCTCACCGCTGGACTGGCTGGGGCTATGCCGGACCTGCTCTGGACGGTGAACGACCACGCTGGTCCCTTCACCGACGCCCAGCTAGTCATGGCGACGGACGATATGTTCGACCTTAGCAAGTACGTCGGCTCGGCTTTGGCCGCCGTACAACTGGGCGAAAAGACCTGGGGTGTTCCGATCTCAAACGGCAACCACCTCATGCTCCTCTACAACAAGGATCTGATAGAGGAAGCCCCAATGGACACCGACGAGATGATCGAGAAGGGCTTGGAACTGACGACCGGCGATCAGTACGGCCTGGTCTACAACCAGACCGAGCCGTTCTGGCTGGTACCGTGGCTCGGTGGTTTTCAGGGCGCCGTCTTCGCTCCGGATGGCAAGACACCGACCCTTAGCACGCCGGAAATGGTCAACACGCTCCAGTTCCTCTACGACATCAAGTATACTACGCCCATTATCCCCGCCGAGAGCGACTACGACGGTGCCGACACCCTCTTCAAGGAGGGCAAGGCCGCGATGATCATCAACGGCGACTGGTCCTTGGGCGGATACAAGGACCTGCTGGGTGACAAGCTGGGCGTGGCCCGCATCCCCATGGTTAGCGCCACCGAACAGTGGCCACACCCGTACACGAGCGGGGTCTACTTCATGCTGCCGGTCAGCCTGGAGGAGGCCAGCGAGGCCAAGATGGAAGCCGTCAAGGGCTTCATCGGCTTCGTTACCAACGCCACCAACCAGGCCCTCATGGTAGCCAAGCTCAACCGCCTGCCCGCGCTCGAGGTGGCCCTGGACGACCCGCTGATCGCCAACGATCCTATCCTCAAGGGCTCCGCCGACCAGATGACCGTCGGCACGCCGATGCCCACCGTCAGCGAGATGCGCTGCAACTGGGACGCCATGAAGCCCGAGATGGGGGCCGTCCTCGCGGACACCAAGGCGCCTGCGGACGCAGCGGCTGACATGCAGGCCGCCGCAGACAACTGCGTTGCAACGCTTGACTAGCCGCACCTGCTAGGCGAGGAGGGGGATTCCCCCTCCTCGCCACGTCCCTCTGCCAAGGAGGTACAGATGCAGTACCTGACGCCCGATGTGATCTTCAACGCCCTGGGGGAGGTCGGCAGCACCGTGCTCTTCATCCTCCTGGCGGCTGTGGTTCTCGAGCTCTTGGTCTACTTCCTCTGGAGTCCCCTGACGGCCTTCAGCCGGGTGCTGGATCGCAGGCTGAGGGTTCTGGGAGCCGTCCCCCGCCACGCGGCATCGACGATACTGCTAGTTGGGGCCCTCATCCTTGTGGTGGCCATGGTCAGTCCAGGTCGGGAACCATCCCCGTTGGCTCCCTACTGGCCTGTCTCCCTTCTGGCCTTCGTCGTAGGTTCCTTCCTGTCGCCCAACCTCGTTAAGGTCTTCAAGCCAGACCTGCGGCTGCCGTACATGCTGCTGGTCCCGGCCATTGTGGGGCTCCTGCTCCTGCAAGTCTACCCGTTGCTCTGGGAGCTGAATGTCTCGTTTACGAATCTGAACCCCCGGCACTTCCAATCACCAGACTTCATCGGACTGGTGAACTACATTGAGGTCTTCACCAAACCGGTGCTGAAACAGGTGTACTTCGTGCCGGTCTTCCTGCGGACGCTCCTATGGACCGCGATCAATCTCACGTTCCACGTCGTCGGCGGCATGGTCCTGGCCCTGCTCCTGAACCGTGATCTCCGATTCAAGGGCCTCTACCGCACATTGCTGGTCCTACCCTGGGCGATTCCGCAGGTGATTGCCGTCCTCGCGTGGAGAGGTGAGTTTCATTATGAGTACGGGTTCGTCAACATCTTACTGAGGAACGCAGGATTGTCCGCTCTCCAGTGGCTGACTGATCCAGTCTGGAACTTTCTGGGAATGTGCTTGACGAACATATGGCTGGGTGTCCCCTTCATGATGGTCATTCTGCTGGGTGGCTTGCAGAGCATCTCGGGCGAGTTCTACGAGGCTGCAGAGATCGACGGTGCCTCGCCCGTGCAGCAGTTCCGTCACATCACGCTCCCCCTGCTTCAACCCGTGTTGACCCCGGCCATCATCCTGGGCATTATCTGGACCTTCACCAATTTCAACGTGCCCTTCTTCATCAACCAGAACGAGCTGGAGACGAGCGACACGCTGGTGACGGCGCTCTTCCGGTCCGCCTTCCAGTACTTCAACCTGGGCGATGCGGCGGCCTTCGCCTTCGTGAACTTTGGCATCCTGTTCGTCCTGTCCGCGCTATACGTCAGGGCTAGTGGTGGTTTGAAAGGAGCGACTGAATGACAGCGGTGACGACTTCCGTACGGAAGCAGAGGAGCTGGTGGCAACGCTTCTTTAGGTCGGGCCGGGAGGATAGTCCGTTCAAGCGCCTGCTGATCCACCTGGCACTGATCCTGGCGTGCGTCCTATCCGTTTATCCGGTCCTGCGTGTGGTGAGCGTATCGTTGCGGCCGAACGACCGCTTGCTGTCGACCTCTCTCGCCATCGTGCCCGAGAACGCGACCTTGGATGCTTACCGGACGGTGCTGGTGGAGAAGGAGTTCCCTGTCTGGCTGTGGAACAGCCTGGCTATCACCGCCGCCACCGCCATGATAGGCGTCGCGTTGGCAGCGACGTCGGCCTACGCTTTCTCGCGATGGCGATTCCCTGGTCGGGGGCCCGGGCTCATCTTCCTCCTCTCTACCTACATGATCCCCGCGCCGATGATGATGGTACCGATCTTTATCCTGTCCACCAAGCTTGGTCTCACGCAGACCTATCGCGGCCTGGTCATCGCCTACTCGGTCACCTCGGTGCCGTTCAGCATCTGGATGCTCAAGGGATACTACGATACCATTCCCCGCGAACTGGAGGAGGCCGCGCTCATCGATGGCGCCTCGCGTCTCTCGGCCTTCTGGCGCATCATGCTGCCTCTGTCCACGCCGGCGCTGGCCATCGTCTTCCTGTTCAGTTGGATGGGGGCTTGGAGCGACTATCTGTTCGGTCGCGTCATGATCGCCAGTGAGAAGGCGCTCTGGACATGGCCCCTCGGGCTGAGGGACTTCCAGAGCCAGTTCCAGACACAATGGGGTATGTTCTCGGCGGCCTCCATCCTGGTGATGATCCCAGTAGTGGCTCTGTTCCTCTACTCGTCCAAGTGGCTAATATCTGGTCTGACGTTGGGTGCCGTGAAGGGCTAGATCCGATAGGGCACTAGTATTCCTCAGACAGCGAACAGCGTGCTCCATAGAAGGAGACTGCGCGTGCGCAGCCGACGATCTGCCAGCGGGATGGCGCTGCTCCTGCTGGCGCTGCTGGCGACCAACTGTGCAACTCGCGTCACGCCGACGCGTTCGACGCCAACAAAGACGGCGAAGGTAGCGCAAGACCTCCCTGCAGAGCCGCTGCCCTGGGATGAGCTTGACGACCTCTGGGGACCCTACCTCGCGGAGCGGGAATGGGGCAACCCCAGAGAGGCCACCCGCAGAGGTGACGGCTGGAGCTTCACCTACGAAAAGGCACTCGCGACCCCCTATCGATTCGGCGAGGACGGCATAGCCGGTATCACCGACCAAGAGCTCAGCGTGGCATTAAGCTTTGCTTTCTTCCGGCCCGGTCAGCCCTACCTCACCGAGCGTCTCTATGGTGTTGACGGCCCCACTGGCGAGCACGGTGAGGACATCCGCGAGGACCGGGTCTTCCACGAGAACACGCCTTCCCACAGCTACATGCGGTACAGCTACAACTACCCGTACGCGGCCGACTCCGTCAACGCTATGATTGAGTACGCCAAGCACGACAGCCGGACCATGGTGGTTGCAGTCAAGGTGACGGGCCTGGCAGACGCTGCAGCGGCGCCCATCCATGTTGTGCCCGAAGTCTGGTTTCACACCGGCGGTCAGGTGGTTCGCGCCGACCCGAGGGTGTGGGATGCGGCCTTTTCGGATGGGCACTTCGTCGTTGTCGCTGACCGGGTGCCCAATGGCTGGCAGATTACGCGGAACGAGTACCCCCAACGCGCGGCGATCAACGCCGAGTTCGTCAACAACGGCCGGCTGTCCAATCGCGGAGCAGGAATCAAGGCAGCGTGGGACTTCGTCTTTGAGCTAACTCCTGAGGAGGAAGAAGTCCTTCGCCTCGGGATCGCCTCCTCATCCGACAGCGCCGCCGCTCGCAGTGCAGCTGAGCAGGCGCTGAGAACCGCCGACGATCTGGTGGCTATGCGGCGGCGGGAGGCCCAAAATCTCTACACGGATGATGTGACCGAGCATCAGGACCTGTACCAGGCGGCGCTGATGAACTTCCTGTGGAACAAGATGTACTATGCCTACGACGGCTCGTTCCAGCCCGAGTGGAAGGGCAAGGTTGATCTGCACGATGTGATCATGGTACCCGACAAGTGGGAGTTCCCGTGGCCCGCGATGTGGGACACCTGTTTTCAGGCCAAGGTCGCCACTCTGGTAGATGAGGAGTTGGCGAAGCGCGACCTCCGCCTGTTCCTGAGTGACCGCTGGCAGACCGATACCGGTCACGTGCCGAACGTGGAGTGGATGCTGCAGGGCGAGACTCCTCCGCTCTTTGCATGGGCGGCGTGGCAAGTCTATGAAGTTGAAGGCGGCCTCGACTTCCTTGTGGAGCTGTTCCCTCGGCTAGAGATGCACTACGCGTTCGTACGGCGGGCCTACGACCTCGACAAGGACAACCTGCACACCGGTGGTTTCATGGGTATGGACAACATCCCGCGCCCCGGTCCTCCGGATGAGGAGCAGGCTGATCTCTCGGGCTGGGTCGCCTTCTTCGCGCGCGATATGGCCCGCATAGCCAGCGCCATCGACCTGGCCGATCGCGCAGACTTCTACCGGGCCGAACACGATCTGATCGTGCAGCAGATCAACCGCCAGCTTTGGGATGACGAGACCGGGTTCTACTACGATCGCAATGCGGACGGTTTTCTCCGCGAGAAGAGCTATGCTGGTCTCGTCCCGTTCATCGCTGGCGTGTCCGACGAGGCACAGACGGAGCGCATCATCGGGCATTTGACGAATGCTGGGGAGTTCTGGACGCCGTACGGCATCCGTAGCCTCTCGGCAGACTCCGACATCTACGAACCTGGTCTCTCGTCGAGCGGTTGGAAGAACTCCAACTGGCGTGGGCCGATCTGGATGCCGCTCAACTACCTGCTCGTCAAGCGGCTCGAAGAGACGCACCCCGAGGTTGGCTATCAGCTGCGCGAGAACCTCATCGCCAACGTCGAGGCTCAATGGAGAGCGACGGGGCGGTTCTGGGAGTACTACCACGCTGAGACCGGTGAGGGGCTGGGAGCTGACCACCAGACGGGCTGGACAGCCCTGGTGGCTAACCTGGTGCACGAAGGCTGGGGGGCAGATCGGTAGAGTGTAGACCGGCAGCCTGAACAGAGCTCCGCACCCAGAATCCCGACTGACCCGTTGATCAACGCATTGGAGACCGCAATGACACCTGTAGCAACCCCAAGCTGGGCGAAGGACGCCGTCTTCTATCAGATCTTCCCGGACCGATTTGCTAAGAGCGACCGGGTTCCGAAGCCCTCGAACCTGGAACCCTGGGACACGTCTCCCACGATCTACGGCTTCAAAGGCGGCGATCTACTGGGCGTCGCGGAGCATCTTGGCTATCTGCAGGATCTTGGTATTACGGCCATCTACTTCAATCCCATCTTCCAATCCGCAGCAAACCACCGCTACCATACCTGGGACTACCACAACGTGGACCCCATCCTGGGAGGGAATCAGGCATTCCGCGAGCTACTGGATGCCGCGCATGCACAGGGCATTCGCGTCGTCCTTGACGGGGTGTTCAACCACGCCAGCCGGGGGTTCTACCAGTTCTACCATACGCTCGAGAACGGCGCGGCCTCCCCATATCTGGATTGGTTCCATTTCGAGGAGGAGCGCCTGCTGAATGGGGAGCGACTGAACGCCTATCCCCCGCTGGGAGAGGAGTTGGACTGGCGGCGCAGCCAACGTAGTCTTGACAATTACGGCTACCGTGCCTGGTGGGATCTGCCAGCCTTGCCCAAGTTCAACACGGATACAGAGGCTGTGCGGGAGTTCATCTTTGGTGTAGCGCGTCACTGGATCGAGTTTGGTATCGACGGCTGGCGGCTGGACGTGCCGGCGGAGATTGACGACGAGCAGTTCTGGCGCGAGTTCCGGCGCGTGGTCAAAGAGGCTAACCCAGAGGCGTACCTTGTGGGCGAGGTGTGGCACGAGGCTGGATCGTGGTTACAGGGCGACCGGTTTGACGCGGTCATGAACTATGTGTTCAATCGAGCCTGTCTGGGTTTCTTCGGCGGAGAGAGCCTTGACGTCCATCAGCGCCCCGGCGGCTACGAGCTTCGGCGGATTGGCGCAACGGAGTTTGCCCGACAGATCGACCATCTGCTGGGTCTCTACGACTGGCAAGTCACCCAGGTACAGCTCAACCTGCTCAGCAGCCACGACATGCCCCGTTTCCTCACACTGGTGCAGGGCGACAAGGAGGCCCTACGGCTAGCCACCCTGTTCCAGATGACCTTCCCTGGCGCACCCTGTATCTACTACGGTGACGAGATTGGGATGGAGGGTCGGGCTGACCCGGACTGCCGCCGCGCCTTTCCCTGGGATGAAGGCCAGTGGGACGAGGAACTGACGACCTACTTCCGTCGGGCCATCGCGCTTCGGCACGACCATCCAGCCCTGCGGCGGGGGCGCTTCGTGCGATTGCACGCCGATGACGGTCGGAATGTCTACGCTTTCGTGCGCCAGGGTGAGCAGGAGACGCTGGTTGTCGTGCTAAACAACGGGCCAGAACCATACCGTGGGGACCTACCCGCTGGCGGACTGTTCGAGGATGGCGCCGTCCTCTGCGATGTGTGGGCGGAAGGGGAGGTACAGGTTGCCGACGGTAGGATCACCGGCATGACCCTGGAGCCCCGGTCCGGCGCGGTGCTGACGCGCTGCTCGCCACCTTGATCCTTAGGAGGAGATGATGCGTCGAGAGTGGATTGCCACGCTGATCGTGCTTGTTGGTCTGCTACTGCCCGCATGTCAACCCGCTAGGGAACCCACCGGGCCTGAGGTGCCTGTCGCCTCCCCCACCGCGCCAATGGCTCCAGCGCTGGAACCGAGCCCGACCAGCCTGCCGTCGCCGACAGTCGCTCCCGATGTGCCCACACCTGCCCGCGATGACAGCCTGGCAGAGGACAGCCAGCCTCAGGACGTGATCCACCTAGCCATCCTCTGGCACCAACATCAGCCCCTCTACTACAAGGACCCGGAGACGGGCGTGTATGCCAAGCCTTGGGTGCGCGTCCATGCCACCAAGGACTACTTCGACATGGCAGAGATGGTGGACCACTACCCTGGTATTCACGTGAGCTTCAACCTGACGCCGTCGCTGATCAAGCAGCTTGAGGACTTCGTCGACGGAGCCAAGGACCGTTACTGGGTGCTGGCCGAGACCCCGGCCTCCAACTTGACCCGTGAGGAGAAGATCGAGATCCTCCGATACTTCTTCGATGCCAACTGGGACAACCAGATCGGTGTCTACCCGCCCTATCAGGCCCTGCTGGACAAGCGGGGTGCGGACGCCAGCGAAGCGGCGCTGGGGGATGCTGTCGAGCGTTTCACAGAGCAGGACTTCCGCGACCTACAGATCTGGTTCAACCTGGCTTGGTTCGACCCCGACTTCCTGGCGGTGGAGCCGTTGAAGTCGCTGGTGGAACGGGGGAAGGGGTTCACCGAGGAGGACAAGCTGGTGGTCTTTGGTGAGACCCGGCGCATTGTTGCCGAGGTACTGCCGTTGCACGCTCGCCTCCAGCAGGAGGGGCAGATCGAGGTCACGATGACGCCCTACGCGCATCCTATCCTTCCGCTGCTCTACGCCAGCGACCTGGCCGGGGAGGGCATGCCGGATGCGA
>JASFVG010000041.1:0-18046 GCA_050049955.1 Anaerolineae bacterium
CCAGATCGCGCTCGCTCAGATTCGTCGTCTGGAACTCCAGTCTCTCGGCGTCCAGCAGCATCACGACAGGCGTGCCCGCACCGGCCATCGCCCCGGGCGCGACCTCGACGGACAGCACGGTACCGCTGCCAGGCGCGACCAGCTCCGCCTCGGCCAGCGCGTCCTCGGCCAGCTGCAGATTGAAGCGGCTCTGCTCCAGCGCGATCTCGGCCTGGTCCACCTGCAGGCGCGCTGCATCGACCTCGGCATCCTCCGGTCCGCTGGTGGCCTGCTCCAGCGCCTGCTGGGCTGCGATCAGGGAGGCATTCGCGGAGACAGCCGTGTCGCTGTTCAGGCCGGCCAGAGCCAGGTTGTACTGGGCGTGGGCTGCCTCGAGACTCTCCTCGGCGGCCTCGAGAATGCGCGGCGCCTCCTCCCGCTCCGCCTTGATGCGCTCGTCGTAGTACGGGCCGGTGCATGGCCGTAGCCCGCCCTCCCCGCGGTAGCAGATGCGCTCCTTGACATACTGCTCCCAGTCGCGCGCGGGGTCAAACACGTTATCGTAGTACTCCTGAGCCTCCTCCAGCTGCCGTTCCGCCTGCTCCACCGCGATCTGAGCCGAGGTGAGGCTGTTCCCCGCAGCGGCGTCCGCGGCCTGTGCGCTCTCCAGCGCGGCCTGCGCCGCGGCCAGATTCGCCTCTGCCACGGCGACGGCTGTCTCGTCCGGCTCCCAGGCAAGCAGGTTGTCGAGGGCCGCCTGCGCCTGCTCCAGGCTGTTCTCCGCCTGGGCGACCTGGAGCCTGGCGTTCGTCACCGCTTCCTGCAGCGCCCGATCGTCGAGGGTCGCGATAGGATCCCCTGCTTCGACGCCGTCGCCGGGCTCCACGTGGACCGCCAGCAGCTTGCCGCCGGCCTCGAACGCCAGCGGCAGCACCGGCTGGACAGCCTGCACGACGCCCTCCGCCAGAATCGTCACGCCGGGTTGAACGGGCACCGGCGTCGGCGCCGGGGCCTCCTCGGGGGTACTGTCGGCCTCTGTCGGCTCCTGGCGTCTGACCCGCGCCGCCCGCTGTCCGCACCCGGCCAACAGCAGGAATACCGCCACCAGCACCGTCCAGCGTTTCAGCATCGTCCCTCTCCTCACAGTCAGCTCATCCGCAGGATCTCGACCGCCTTCCGCTTCACGATGCGACGAGCGGAGAAGACCGTCCCTAGAACAGAGGCGGCCACCACCAACACGATAATCGCGGGCATCACCGTGGTGTCGATCGCGAATTGTTGGGGACGTTCGGAGATCGTGTTCTCAATGAAGTCCAGCACGTACGTCATCGTCGTGCCGGCCAGGATCCCGGTCACGGCAGCGCTCGACGTCATGGCGATCGATTCCACGCTCAGCATGCCGTTTAGCTCGAGACCGCGCGCGCCGACGGCCTTCATCATCCCGATCTCCCGCCGTCGGGCGTAGATCGTCACGTAGATCACGGCGAACACCCCAAAGACGGCCGTGATGAAGCTGAGCAGCGTCAGCACCAGCAGGAAGATCTGCCCGGACGCCCGGGCTGCGCGGGCTCGCTCTAGCTCTTCATCAGCAATGCGCGTCCAGATGGCGTAGTCCTCGTCCTCGAAGGCCTCGTAGAGCGCCGTCTCCAGGGCACCGGTGTCCGCATCGGCGGCGACAGTTGCCAGCACCCGCTGCACCACCGGCTCATCAGGCTCGGGCATCGCCTCCCTTGGCATCGTCGTCAAGCGGTGGAAGCCCTCGAGGGAGATGAAGACCGTGCCGCCGTCGAGCGCCTTGCTGCGCGTGCGCCCCACCCCGTCGAAGCCGGGCAGCCTTTGGGCGATGCCCGCGACGGTCAACTCCTCGCGGTGATCCAGACCTTCGCCCTGCACCGAGAGGGTACGGCCGAGCGGAACCGCAAGCCCCTCCGCCATACCCTGGCTGATCACCACCGCGGTTGGGTCGCTCACGATCGTCGACAGCGCCTCCGGCCCGCCCGCCGTGAAGATCGTCAGATCATCGTACAGCACACCACCCAGATCGCCGGTTACACCGACCAATTTGATCGTCCCGCTGCGCATCTCCACCACGTCGTACACCTGCGTTTCGTACTCGTGCGTAAGCCCAACGACTCTCTCGATACCCTGCACCGCCCCGACCCCCTCCGATACCAGGCTAGGCCGCATATAGGACAGGCTTGCCAGCTCGGTCTCCCCGAAACGGGAGAAACTCCTTAGGCTCACCGGAGCCCCCATGCTCAGGCGTATGTCCGTCTCGATGTGGGCGTTGTTGATGGCGAAGTCCGTGGCCAAAGAGCTGGGGAGCACACCGCTGAGGAGCACCAGCAGTGAGATCAGCGTATTCCTCTCCGTGCTCCGTCCGACGTTCCGTTTCGCAAAGTACGTCAGTCGTGGAGCCACAAGGCCGGCGACCCGGAGGACAAGCCTCTCCAGGGGCCGGTTGAAGATGAAGAACGTCGTGGCCAGGCCGATGGCCAACATGGCCCAGCTCACCAGGAATGACAGCTCCTCCAGCTCCGGATTCCCAAACATCTCCGCCCACAGCTGGACGTTGAAGATCACGACGGAAAACAGGATGGCCAGGCCGATGAGGAACAGCCTGATGCTGGGTCGGCGCTCGCGCAGCGCTTCCAGATCCTCCAGCTGGATGTTGTCCGCCACGCCCGGGTTGATGGCGTGGACCACTTTGGTCTTCGAGGCGTCCTGCGCCGGCTTGATCGCGCTGATCAACAGCACTGCCGACGCGGAAACGATGGCTGGCAGAATCGCGGACAGACTGACGGCTGGCTGAAGCGTGGCCGTCACCCCCTCGCGTCTCATCAGGAACTCGACCAGGGGCACCACGCCGAACACCGTGATCCCCTGACCCAGTAGGATGCCGAAGCCGACCCCTACCAGGCCGATCACCGCCACCTCGACCACAACGATACCGAACAACACCCGGCGCTGGCTCCCCAGGATGCGCAGGATAGCCATCTCTCGCCGCTGCTCCTGCACGTTCGTCATCACCAGCGTGTAGACCAGCAGGCCCACCACGCTGAGCGACATCAGGCCGTAAACGCTGATCAGCGCCTGTAGAACCATGAAGACGGAGGCCGTCTCGTCCAGGAAATCGGCCTTCGTCGCGCGCACCACGTGCTCGTCGTCCAGCGCCGACTGGACGTTGACGGCCACGTCACGCACCGCCAGGGCCGCCGTCTCCGCGTTACCCGCGTCATACAGGGCCGGTTCCACCAGCGCAACCAGCATCTCCGCCCGATCCGGCAGCCCTAGGAACGTCTGGGCGTCGTCGACGTGCACGATCACGCCGCTTCTCACCTGATCCGGGACGACCCCTGTCTGGCGCACGATCCCGTTGATGGTGAACCTCCCCACCGTACGCCGCTGGCTGCTGCCCACGGCGCCGACGGATCCCTTCTCGCGCGGTTGGACGAAGCTGTAGGCTACCTCGATCGAGTCGCCGACCTGCGGATCGCCCAGCTCCTCGGTCGACTCCAGCAGCGCGGCCTGCATGTTGCCCAGCTCATACGTGCCGGAAATGACCTCCACCTGGCCGATGCCCTCGGCCGGATCGATGGCCACTAGGTAGCCCGTCCCCTGCTCGGAGCCGGCGAACAGCTCCTGTTCGCTCATGAAGCGCGGGTACACGGCCGTGGTCAGGCCGTCCGCGGCTAGGACCCGCTCGGTCGTGTCGGCCACGCTGACGAAAGGCTCCGGACTGGTCTCCGCCCGGCGCACCGTCAGATCCCAGCGCCCCGCCGCAGCGGTGATCAGGTTCACGCTCGACTGGCGCATGGTCTCCGTAGTGGCGCTCATCGCCACGATCAGGCCCGTGCTGACGATGAGCGAAAGCACCATCATCAGGGTGCGCACCTTGCGCCGGCGGAAGCTCTTCAGGACGTATCTCAGAACCATAGTGTTAGTGGCGGTCCGAAGGGGCCAGGGTTAGTCGATCTGACGTCGGCGCTCGATTACGGCTGCGGCGGCCGTCCCGCGTCCCTGGGGATGGGCACGCCGTCCGGGACCGCCCGCAGGTCGTCACATGGCAGCTTCTGGACATCGCGCCACACGTACCCCCGCTCGTTGAACGTGGCGATATCCTCTATCCAGCGCTTCTCTCCGCGCTGCAGGAGGTAGATATGTGGACTGCCGTCACACTTCAGCAGGATGGGGCCTGGCTCCTCGTAGATGATCCGCTGCACGCTCGGGGGCAATTGCTCGACCTGCCCCTGGTTGATGCCAAAAAGCCACGGAATAGCTAGGATCATCGCCAGCGTCCAGGCGGTATAGGCGACGGTCCCGGCGCTGTAGGCGCGAAACAGCCCCTGCACCCACGCCCCTGCCCCGGTCCGCGCCTGGAGGATCAGCACCAGGCAGAGCAAGCCGATGTTGATCACGTTCCAGCCGATGAAGGTGAGCCGATTGGGGGTCACGCGATCGAGTGCTGTGCGATAGAGGATCGCCCCCAGCGCGTACAAGCTGACGGCCAGCGCCAGCGCCGCAATAGCCATGATCCCCCGGCGCAGCCACCGCCCCAACCCCGGAGAGACGTCGGCCTGGCGCACCGGCGTTGCACCCACTAGCAGGGCGATGACGGCGAAGAGCATGCCGTTGTAAGTGATCAGCACCCCGCGATTGTCCAGCGGCGCCCGGAAGTTGAAGGGAATGAAGCCCAGATAGACCACCAGCAGGAGCAACGCCAGAGGCAGCAGGATCCGCATGAGTAGGGCCACCAACTTGCTCAGCCCTTCGTCAAACGGCTGCCCAGCTGGAGGCAGTCTCGGATCGTAGATTACGGCCGTGGCCACTACTGGGATCAGCCCGCCGCCGCCGGCCATAAGCAATCTCTGCACCAGTTCCGAGAGCACGATGTCAAGGGCATCGTATAGGCCGAAGGTGATCGCCGTGAACAGACCGCCGGCGATGACGAACAACCCGCCCATAATGGCCACCTCGAGCGATTTGATCAGGAACGCGAACCGATGGCCCGGATCGCGGTGGCTGGCGATCAGGAGCACGCCCACGCCGGCCCAGGCCAGCAGCGCTAGGTGCATGACCATCAGGGTCAGGTACTGCTCCTGGAAAGGCCGGGTACCCGCCTGCGGGTAGGCCAGCAGCACGTACGCGGTGGCGATCGCGAGGCCAATCACGATGAGCGCGGTCAGGCGCCAGCGCTTGCGCCCCACGACGGTCAGATAGAACATCACGAACGTGGCGGCGAAGGGGCCGACCAGCAAAGCGATCGCAGGCATGAAGTCGCGAGCGGGTACATGGGGCGTGCCCGCCAGCTCGATCATGAAGCGCTGATCGTCTGAGAGCCACCAGAACAGCAGGCCGTTGGCGAGAGCCAGCGGGATCACCCAGGCCCAGGCAATCACAAAGCTCTTCGCCTGCTTCCCGGCCTGCCTCAGCCGGTGGTACCAGGCAGCGTAGAGCAGGTTGTCGGGTGAGGACGCATAGCTGTCCCCAATCGCCTGTTGGAACGCCTCTGTTTCCCCTGCCTCCCGCGCCGCCTGGAACACGCGCTCCAGCTGCTCAGGGTCTTCCGCGAGCTCACTGACTGACCTGTGATAGGACATCCTCATTCCCCCGATCCAGGCTGTGGCGAGCCACTAGACTCACAGTGTCAGGGCTCGGTCCCCTCAGAATCTGATCCGTGCCCACCAAGGCCGACCACCGCCTCGCTGTTCACCAGCTTGCCGTCCCGTATCTCGATCAAGCGGCCGGCGAACTCCGCCATCCGCGGGTCGTGGGTGACGAAGACGATCGTCGTCCCCTCCCCGTTCAGGGCCGCGAGCAGGCGCATGATGGCGATGCCCGATTCGGTGTCAAGATCCCCCGTCACCTCGTCAGCGATCAGGATCGGTGGGTCGTTCGCCAGCGCACGCGCGATCGCCACCCGCTGCTGCTGGCCGCCGGATAGCTCCGCGGGGTAGTGGTGCGCCCGGTCTGCCAGCCCCACCCGCTCGAGCAGGCGGTTCGTCTGCTCCCTCCGCTCCTGCCGGCCCGCATTGGCCAGCACCATCGGCGCCTCGATGTTCTCCCGCGCGGTGAAGTTCGCCAGCAGGTTGTAGTTCTGGAACACGAACCCCATCTTGTGCAGGCGCAACCTCGCCAGCTCGTTCTCTGACAGGGCGACCAGATTCTCCCCGTCAATGGTCACGTGCCCCCGGCTCGGCTCGTCGAGCCCGCCGATGATGTTGAGCAGCGTCGTCTTGCCGGAGCCGCTGGGGCCCATCAGGCACACAAACTCGCCCCGGTTGATATCCAGAGAGACGCCGCGCAGCGCCGGGACCGCCTCCTTACCCATCAAGTACGACTTGTGAACATTGTCGCAGCTAATCAGAGCATCCATGGTCACCATGCCACCATTGCCAGGCTAGTGCGGTCGCGATTCCCCCACCACTGAACGCGAACCCTGTACCGGGCCAACATACCTCATGATATTAGGTATTGGCGCAAAGTCAAGCCGGCCCTCCGCACGGCAGCATCGGGTACGACTGAAGTCGTTACTGAAACGGTGGGGCTGAAGCCGTAGGTCGGGCTGGGCGGCCCTCCGCCCGCTGCCCGACGTCCCCTCACTCGACCTCCCCGCATGCATCTACATCAACACTGCCCCTGCCGCCACCGCCCACAACGGGGCCATACCGAGCAACGTCGTCATCCCGAGCAGGGTCGAGGGACCTCGTTCCAGGACCCTGGCGCCCCTCGCACGTCGCCGCCCAAGATCAGGCGCCTATTGACATTCGCCACGGAACTTCGCCCGTTGGCCCGCAGGTTTGGGCAAGCCTAGGCGGCCTTCCGACCGCTGCCCTGCGCAGACTGCACGTCAGGCTAGGCGGCCCTCCGCCCGCTACCCGACTTCCCAAAGACAACAGCGCTGCGCCCCGCTCGGAGCCACACCTTGACGCGATCAGCTCCGGCGCCTTCGGAGGGAAGATGATGCCATCCCCCGGAAGGACCTCCGGAGCTGAGAGATGCGAGGTCGACTCGCCAATCTTGAGGGCTGGACTACCTGGCTGAAGTCCTACTCCACAGCCCGACCACCACCACAGCCGCTACGGTTGTTGCCAGCAGCACCGCCAGCACCAGGCGCACCGACGCGAGCGCACCACCGCCAGTCGGCTCCTCCGCCATCGGTGGGCCGTCCGCCGCGGCCTGGCCTACCAGGCAGACCGCCAGCAGGATCAGGGCGACAGACGCGATTGCTGCGGCTCTCCTCGATCTCAACACGGCCCTCTTCTCCTCTGTGATACTCCAGGCCGAGACCGTCCTCGTGGGAGGTCTTCCACCGTCCCGCGACGGCGGCGAGTTGTGCGTCCCGCTGCCCTGTCAGGAGCCCAGTCCGCACGTAGCCGAGGACGTACAACGGCCCGCTGCCAGCTGGGGAACCCGCGGCCGATACTCTGAGTCAGGAGCAATGACCGGGGGCCCCCGGAGGGCGCTCGCTCGCCACCGCCTGCGGGGTAAGCAAGTTTCTCTAATATCTATAACGCGCAAGACCCGCTCTGGATACGGCCTCTCGGGCAATCAGTGATCTTGTTAGGCTGCTGTCCGGCCGCGCCCCACGCCCGGCAATCATGCGATCGCACCGAGCCACTTGCACCGGATCGAGACCGGACGTACAATAGCTTGGTACCTACGCGCTTCTCAGGCAGACACGGTCCGGGAGGCACCGGCCTGACAACGTCCCGCCCTCAGTCCGCTCTTGCAGAGAACGTCCGGCATAGCCGCCGCCCTCGACGCCGCCGACAACATCGTCCGCCCGACCACCGGAAGCCTCACGAACCGCTAGGATGGGGGAAATCAAATCCGCCGGCGAGCGAATCGGCGAGCCTGCGGCGACAGGGCTCCGGTTGGAGCGAAAGGAGGCAGAGACACAGGCAAAGAGCTAAACCCGTATGTCGATCAGTCGTTCGCAAGCGGGGCGCGGTCGGCCAGAGACCGCGGCGCGTCATCATAGGAGAGTCACGCCCAAGGAGGGTATTGTATGTCAGAGCAGAACAGGGCCGTGGTCGACCGCATGACCCAGGCATTCAACGACGGCGACTTCGCGGTACTCGACGAGCTTGTTGCCCCCGATTTCGTGGGGCACAATCCCCTTTCGCCCGAGCCCATCCAGGGCCCCGAGGGACTGAAGGGGTTCTTCGGCGCCTTCAGGCAGGCGTTCCCCGACATCCGTCACCCGAGCTGGACTACCATCGCCGAGGGGGACCTGGTGGCCATTCACATGCCCATCGAGGGTACCTTCGAGAACCCGCTGATGGGCATACCGCCCAACGGGAAGAAGGTGTCCCTCTGGATGGCCAACATCTGGAAGGTCGTGGACGGCAAGGCCGTGGAATGGTGGATCAATATGGACACCCTGAGCCTGATGCAGCAGCTCGGCGTCGTGCCGCCGATGGGCTAGGAGGGATACAAGCGAGGTTAGGAGCCCCTTCGGGTCGCAGCCGGCCCGAAGGGGCGGCCGGACCATGGCCACGATCGTGGATTCCCGCCAGCGCGTCGGCGACGAGGTCCGGTAGCGGCTTGCAGCAAGGACTTGGCGCCGACCGCAGAGGGACGTGGTCCAGGAAACCGCCACGGGCGATCGGTGTTAGTGAATGTTGTCCTCGCTGAAACCAGGTGCAGTGATGCAGCACACCGTTGCCGGGTGCTCCTGGCCTCGACTAGGCCGGTCCACGATCACATCGAGACGTCTTGAACGTGAGCAGGAGCGAATGACGCTGCTGGGAGAGGGCTGCCAATGCGGGCGAGACGCTGGCTGAGACCCCTAATACCTGCAGAATCTGGCCAATGGAGGAGCGCCATCAAGCAGTACATCCAGTATTGGCGGGACTGGCAACGGTATCGTAGGCTGCCCGGCAGCGAGGCTCTAGCGCTGAGGGACGCCTATCCCTGCCTCTACGACAATAATGCCAGGACGCGCGTCCATCCCAGCTACTTCCATCAGGACATCTGGGCTCTCGGCAGGCTGATCGAGCGTCGTCCTTCCCTTCACGTCGACGTCGGCTCAAATCACACCTGGGTCGGCATGGTCACAACCCTAACCCGGGTTGTCTTCGTCGATATCCGCCCTCTGCGCGCGCGGGTGCGGTGCCTGCTCCCAGTTTCCGGGAGCATCATCCGCCTGCCCTTTGCGGATGACGCGGTCGCTTCCCTATCCTGCCTCCACGTGGTCGAGCACATCGGGCTGGGGAGATACGGAGACCCTCTGGATCCCGCCGGCACCCGAAAGGCTGTGGCCGAGCTGAAGCGAGTGCTGGCCCCCGGCGGCCACCTCTACCTATCACTCCCTCTAGGTCGGCCCGCCGTCCACTTCAATGCTCACCGAATCCACTCACCGGGACAGATACTAGACTACACTCAGGGGCTGGAGCTAGCCAGCTTCTCGAGTGTGAAACAAGGAGCATACCACCCTGTTGCAGATCTCTCTGATGTCGCTGATGGTGGCTACGCCTTCGGGCTCTTCGACTTCCTCAAGCCTGAGCCTGCATCCATAGCATGATCCAGCTGACAGCTTGGCCATCTGATGCTTCACGCTTCACGCCCCACATGGTGTTGACGGATCGCCAGTCAGAGGGCTTCGCGTTGATGGCAGAGCTGGTGGTAGAGTTGGCAAGCGGTTTGTCGCAGTAGGCCATAGAACGCACCCCGAGGGAGAGACGGATGATGGCGACGGAGGCTGCAGCCACACGCGAGTGTCCGGCGTGCGGCGCCGAGAACCGTGGGGACGCCCGGTTCTGCTTCAAGTGCGGCGCGTCGCTGGGCCCAGCGTGCCCCAAGTGCGGCAGGACGCTGCCTCCTGAGGCGGCGTTTTGCGATGGCTGCGGCGCCCAGGTCGGCCTGCCCCCTGCCGAGGCGGCAGAGGCTCCGCCCGTCTCCCAGGCCATCCCCGAGCGCATCCGCAGGTACGTGCCCGCCGACTATGCCGACCGCCTGCTGCACGCCGGGGAGCAGGTGTCTGGCGAGCGCCGAATGGTCACCATCCTCTTCTCCGACGTCAAGGGCTCCACCGCCATGGCCGAGGAGCTCGACCCCGAGGACGTCATGGACATCATGGACGGCGCCTTCGACGTCCTCATTGAGCCCATCTACCGCCATGAGGGGACCCTCGCCCGCCTGATGGGCGACGCCATCCTGGCCTTCTTCGGCGCCCCCATCGCCCACGAGGACGACGCCGAGCGGGCCTGCCGCGCGGCGCTCGAGATCGTCAAGGGGGCGCAGGCCTACGCAGAGCTGCTGTTGCAGGAGCGCGGCATCGAGGGCTTCAACGTGCGCGTCGGGATCAACACCGGGCTCGTCGTGGTTGGCGAGGTCGGATCCGACCTGCGGGTCGAGTACACGGCCATGGGGGACGCCATCAACCTGGCGGCACGCATGGAGAGCGCAGCCGAGCCAGGCATGATCCTGATCACCGAGAACACGCACAGGCTTGTGTCAGCCCTTTTTGAGACTGATCCCCTGGGAACCGTCGCGGTGAAGGGAAAAGCGGAGCCAGTGCGAGTGTACCGCGTGCTGAGCCCGAAGACGACGCCGGCCGATCGGTGGCACGTCGCTGGACTGGATTCGCCCGTCGTAGGTCGTGAGGCCGAGTTCAGTGCTCTGTGTTCGGCCGTAGACCGGCTGAGAGCTGGCGTGGGCGGGATCGTGACGCTGGTGGGGGACGCCGGCATCGGCAAGTCGCGCCTGGTAGCGGAGGTGCGCAAGAAGGTACCACCTGCTATCCAGTGGCTGGAGGGACGCTGTCTATCGTACGGGACGTCCATCGCCTATCTCCTGTGGCTCGACGTGCTGCGCGGCTGGCTGGGCCACGGAGCTGAGGACGCGCCGACCCGATTGCGGGACGCTCTGCAGGGGAGGGTGCAGGACCTCTGTCCACAGTTCTTCGATGAAGTCTACCCCTTTCTGGGGTGGCTGCTATCGCTACCCCTCACAGTTGAGGAGGAGGCCCTCGTCGAGGGTCTCGAGGGTGAGGAGCTCAAGCGCTGCACCTTCCACGCCTTGGAGATGCTGGTTGCTTGCGCCGCCAGTGACCGCCCTCTGGTGTTGGTCTGCGAGGACCTCCACTGGGCCGATTCCACCTCGACGGAGTTCCTGGAGAGGCTGATCGCCTTGACCGACCGTGCCCCGCTGCTGCTCGTCTGCGTCCTTCGCCCGGAGACAGACCGCGGATCCTGGCGTATCAAGGAGGTCGCTGCCCGTGACTTCCGTCACCGGCACAGCGACCTGTGGCTTGGCCCGCTCTCCCCGGTGGAGAGCGAAACGCTGGTGAGCAATCTGCTGCACCTGGAGCCGCGATCCCGCGAACTCGGAGGGCCCGTTGTCAGCCGAGCTGAGGGGAATCCGTTCTTTGTGGAGGAGATCATCCGATCGCTGATCAACGAAGGGGCTCTCGTGAAGGACGAGAAGACCGGGCACTGGGAGGCGACACGGGATCTATCGAGCATGACTCTCCCCGACACCCTGCACGGCGTTCTTAGGGCCCGCATTGACCGGCTCAACGAGCGGGACAAGCGTGTTCTCCAGATTGCGTCGGTCATCGGTCGCATTCTCCCCCATCCCGTGCTAGCCTCCATCGCGGCGAACGATCCCATCGCCGGGGCGGGGCAGGAGCTTGGTGACTGCCTGCTGACCTTGCAGCGAGAGGAGATGATTCGCGAGCGGGCGCGACTGCCGGAGCGCGAGTACATCTTCAAGCACGAGCTGACGCGTGAGGCGGCCTACCGTGGCCTGTTGAAGAAGGAGCGACGCACCCTCCACCGGCAGGTGGCAGAGACACTGGAGCGGATGTTTGCCGATCGCATTGAGGAGCAGGTCGGTCTTCTGGCGCTTCATTGGGAGCGGGCCACGGAGCTTGAGAAGGCGCTGCCATACTTCCTGAGAGCGGGCGATCAGGCCCGAGCGCTCTACGCGCACGCCGAGGCGGAGCGCTCGTACGTGGCTGCCGTGAGGATCCTCGAGGTTCAAGACAGTGCAGAGCTGGCTGCCAGCACGCTCATGAAGCTGGGCCTGGTGTACACGGCGGCTTTCCAATCGGAGAAGGCGCGGGAAGCCTACGAGAAAGCCTTTGCCCTCTGGGAACCTCTACGAGAGTCAGACGAGATGCGGGAGCAGCGGGCTCCCGCTGCTGTCCTCCGTTTCGCAGTCGAGGAGCCCCTTACCCTGGATCCAGGCAAGATCGCGGACGACGTTTCCACGTTTGTTGCGGCGCAGCTGTTTGAGGGCCTGGTGGAGGTGGGTCCAGACTACAACGTTCTGCCGGCCGTCGCCGCCCGATGGGAGATGTCGGATGGGGGGACCAGATACGTGTTCCGCTTGCGTGACGGCCTTCGCTGGAGCGATGGGACGCCGTTGACGGCTGGGGACTTCGAGTACGCCTGGAAGCGGAACCTGAACCCGGCGACGCGCTCGCCCGCCGCCTCACTGCTCTATGTGCTGCGGAACGCCCGGGCCTTCGGACAGGGGGCGATTAGCGACTCCGCGGCAGTGGGGGCGACCGCGCTGGACGACCTAACCCTGGAGGTGCGACTTCAGGCGCCCACAGCCTACCTTCCCCACCTCATGGCCCACACTGTGGCCTATCCAATGCCCCGCTGGGCGGTGGAGACGCACGGCGAGGGCTGGACTGACGAAGGGAGACTTGTGAGCAACGGAGCGTACGAGCTCCGGGAGTGGAAGCGCGGAGAACGGCTCGTCCTGGGCAAGAACCCGGTCTACCGGGGCCAATTCCCCGGCAACGCCAAACGCGTCGACTGCCCGATCTTGGCGGATTTCGGCGCTCGACTGGAGGCGTACGCGGCCGACGCGGTAGACCTGGTCAGCATGATCACCTCTGACCCGGCAACACTTCAGCGCGTACGGGCGCTCCACGGTCACGAGCTGCTGTTCATTCCCCGACCATCGACGTTCTGCCTTGTCTTCCGGTCCGACATGCCTCCGTTTGATGACAGACGGGTGCGGAAGGCTTTCGTCCACGCTGTGGAGCGAGAGAGCCTCGCCGAGCACGTGTTCCACGGGCAGATCCTCCCCGGATCAGGGGGCTTTGTGCCACCCGGAATGCCCGCGCACTCGGCCGGAATCGGCCTCAAGTACGATCCCGACAGAGCGCGGCGTCTCCTGGGCCAGGCAGGTTATCCGGGGGGCCAGGGCTTTCCTGCCGTGACGTGGATCTACTCAGGCGGCTGGGAAGGCGAGCAAGTCATCCCGTTTCTCCAAGACATGTGGCGTGATAACCTCGGCCTGGACCTCCGTGCACAGAGCCTCGAATGGGGGGAATTCGTCGAGAGACTCGAGCGCGAGCCAGCCAACCTGAGCCTGTTCGGGTGGAGTGCTGGGTATCCCGATCCCGACGACTGGCTGCGCGGGGTCTTTCACAGCGAAGAGGGAAGAAACGATCCTCGCTGGCACAACGCACGTTTTGATGCACTGGTGGAGAAAGCGGCGCGCATCGCTGACCAGGCCAGGCGGATGGAACTCTACAGGGAGGCTGATCGGATTCTGGTGGCTGAGGAGGCTGCGATTATGCCGCTGCGGTATGGACGAGGACGGATTCTGGTGAAGCCCTGCGTGACGCTGCCGCAAGCACCTTGCGTGCCAATGCGTCTGAGGAACGTTCAGGTGCACAGGAAAGGGAACTGATGTATCGAGCGTGTCCGCAGGGTTAGCCTTTGAGAAGAAAGGAGGCGCAGATGTCTGGGGTAGGATGCAGGAACGCGGGCAGGGCATGGGTACTGGCCAAGGTGGCCAAGGGCAGCACAATGAAGGATGCGGTGACGGCGATCGCCGACCTGAACCGGACGAAAGATCCGCAGAAACCAAAGCCGGCGCCAGCCGCGGAGTGGTACATCGTGCGCGCTGACGAGCTGCACGATGACGATGGTGGCGGGCTCATGATCGTGGTGGATGCGGAAACTCCTGGCCTGCTACGCGTGGCCATCCAGGGACTCAAGGGGCTGAATGAGCTGGACGCGGGGACCTTCACGAAGTACCGGGTGACTGTTCACCACCCCGCGGACCCTCACCAGGGATATTGGGACGAGATTGGGAACCCTGGCAAACCCAGTTCCGGCTCAGGAGGGGGCTCCACCCCCAGCGCTCCGAAGAAGCCTGCCAGCCCTCGTCCCAATCCGCTGAACCCGTGGGGGTGAGCTATAGGGAAGCCGAGTGAGGCTAAGGCGCGCTGAGAATCTAGGTGTCGTGGTGGCCCGGCTCCCCTGGGGTCCGGATGCTGCGGCCCCAGGCCTGCTGGACTGATCCCGGCCATGTAGGCTTGCCGTCCTCCGCCTAGGTCTGTCGCCAGACTCGGGCGCGTCGGCTGAGCCTTCGGATCAACTGTGTGAGTGCCGGCGCGGGAGACCTATCGCGCCGACTGTCGTGATCGAACTGGGCTTCCAGTGTCGAGCGTTCCGTGCTGCCGAGGCCAGCGGATTGCACGCGCAGTGCCGGGCGTAGCGGACGCTTGCGCCGGGGACCTGCAATCGTGCGGGTAAGGGTGTACAGCTGGGTGGAACACATCCTGCAGCTGAACGCCTCCGAGGCTCGGCGCTCGGCAGGGATCAATGGGGCGAGAAGCCAGGGGGCCTGAAGTGAGATGTGGGAAGTGCGGTGAGGAGAACCGTGAGGCTGCCAGGTTCTGCGTGAACTGCGGGGCCAGGCTGGTACTCGTCTGCCCTCAATGCGGGATTGAGCTGCCAACCTCTGCCAGGTTCTGCGATGGCTGCGGCGCCCAGGTCGGGCTACCTCCAACGGAGGCGGAGGCAGAGCCGACCGTTGCCCAGGCCATCCCCGAGCGCATCCGCAGATTGGTGCCGGCCGAGTACGCCGACCGCCTGCTGCGCGCCGCAGAGCACGTGTCTGGCGAACGCCGCATGGTCACCATCCTCTGCTCCGACGTCCAGGGCTCCACCGCCATGGCCGAGCAGCTCGACCCCGAGGACGTCATGGAGATCATGGACGGCGCCTTCGACGTCCTCATCGAGCCGATCTACCGTCACGAGGGCACCCTCGCCCGCCTGATGGGCGACGCAATCCTCGCGTTCTTCGGCGCCCCCATCGCCCACGAGGACGACCCCGAGCGGGCCTGTCACGCCGCGCTCGAGATCGTCAAGGGGGCGCAGGCCCACGCGGAGGAGCTGGCGCGCGACCGCGGCATCCAGGGCTTCAACGTCCGGGTCGGCATCAACACCGGGCTGGTCGTCGTTGGCGAGGTGGGGTCGGACCTGCGGGTCGAGTACACCGCCATGGGCGACGCCATCAACCTGGCCGCGCGTATGGAGCAGAACGCGCCTCCCGGCTCCATCCTCATCACCCACGACACCTACCGCCACGTACGAGGCGTCTTCGACGTGCTGCGCCAGGAGCCGCTGGCGGTGAAAGGGAGGCGCGAGCCTGTGCGCACCTACCGGCTCCAGCGGGCCAAGCCCCGGGCCTTCCGCAAGGGCGTGCGCGGCGTCGAGGGCATCGAGACCATCATGGTCGGCCGCCAGGCGGAGTTGACCCTCCTGCAGGAGGCCTTCTACACCGCCATCGAGGACCGCGAACTCCAGATGACCACCATCGTCGGCGACGCCGGCGTGGGCAAATCCCGCCTGCTCCACGAGTTCGATATCTGGGCCGAGGCCCTCGCCCAGCAGTACTTCTTCTTCAAGGGCCGTGCCCTGCAAGAGATGCAGCGCCTGCCCTACGCACTCATCCGCGACCTCTTCGCCTTCCGCTTCCAGATAGAGGAGTCCGACGCCGTCGATGACGTGCGCCGGAAGCTGGAAGAGGGCGTCGCCGCCGCCCTGGGAGGAGGCCCCGAAACCCCCCTGGCCCCTGGGGCCGCCCTGCGGGCTGCCCACTTCATCGGCCACCTGGCCGGCTTCGCCCTCGGGGAGAGCGCTCACCTGGAACACGTGCTCGATGACCCCAGGCAGGCCCGGGACCGGGCACTGGAGTACTTGACCGACTACTTCGAAGCCCTGGCAGCCCGGAACCCCGTGCTGATCCTCCTCGAGGACCTCCACTGGGCCGACGACAGCTCCCTCGACGTCCTCAACCACCTGGCTCTCGCCCTGACCGACCAGCCGCTGATGATCGTCGGCGCCGCCCGTCCTGCGCTGTTCGAGGGCCGCCCCCACTGGGGCGAGGGACAGCCCTTCCACACCCGCCTGAATCTGCGCCCCCTGACCAAGCGCAACACCCGGCAGCTGCTCGGCGAGATCCTGCAGAAGGTCGGCGACGTACCTCAGACCTTGAGCGACCTGGTCGTCGCCGGTGCGGAGGGCAACCCCTTCTTCGTCGAGGAGCTGGTCAAGATGCTCGTGGAGGACGGCGTGATCGTCAAGGGAGAGGAGCACTGGCGCGTGGAACCTGCGCGGTTGGGCGATGTCCGGGTGCCACCCACGCTGACGGGCGTTCTCCAGGCGCGCCTCGACCGGCTCCCCTTGGAGGATCGCACCGTCTTGCAGCAGGCCTCCGTCGTGGGCCGGCTGTTCTGGGACCGCGCCGTGCTGCGCATCAGTGAGTCCGCTGCCGAGGGCGTCGACGAGGGGGACGTGCTGGACGCGCTCTCAGCACTGCGCGGCCGTGAGATGGTCTTCCAGCGGGAGACGACGGCCTTCGCGGGCGCGCAGGAGTACCTGTTCAAGCACAACGTGCTGCGGGAGGTCACCTACGAGAGCCTGCTGAAGCGGCTGCGCCGCGTCTACCACGGCCTGGTGGCCGACTGGCTGATCGACCAGAGCGGCGAGCGAGTGGGCGAGCACACCGGGCTCATCGCCGACCACCTCGAGCTGGCCGGCCGCAGCGAGGAGGCCATCGACTATCTCCTCGAGGCCGGCGACAGGGCGCGGCGCTTGTATGCCCACCAGGAGGCCATTACGGCCTATGAGAGGGCACTGGCGTTGCTGAAGGAACAGGGCGACCAAGAGCGGGCGGCGCGGACCCTGATGAAGCTCGGGCTGACGCATCACACCGCCCTCGAATTCCGGCGATCGCGTGATGCCTACGATGAAGCCTTCTCCCTGTGGCAGGGAGTCGCCGGGAAGGAACAGCTTGACGCTCTGCCCGCGGCCCCCCATGCCCTGAGGCTGTCTTTCATGGAGCCGATGACGCTCGATCCAAGCAAGGCGTTTGATGAGACTTCCGTAGCGATCATCCTCCAGCTCTTCTGGGGTTTGGTGGAGGTGAATACCCAGCTGGATGTCCTTCCAGGTCTGGCCAGGGACTGGGCAGTGACGGAGGACGGGCGCCGCTATGAGTTCCATCTGCCGCAGGATGCCCTTTGGAGTGACGGGGAGCCGGTGACAGCCGCGGATGTGGTGTGCATGACGCGCAGGATGCTGCATCCTATCGAAGGATCCGATCTGGCTGGCGCTCTCTACTGCATCAAGGGAGCGAGAGCCTACCACCAGGGAGAGGTGTCCAGTCCGGAGAGCGTTGGCCTGCACGCCGTCGATCGGTACCGACTGGTCATGGAGCTCGAGGAGCCCACAGCCTACGCGCTGCACCTTCTTGCGCACGCAGTCCCGGTGCCCCGACATACCATCCAGATCCACGGCGACGCGTGGGCGGAGACTGGGCACATCGTGACGAATGGCCCCTTCCGCCTCGAGTCCTGGCGTCGCGGTGTGTCCATGACGCTGAAGCGCAGCCCTGACCATCCGGGCCGGGCACGTGGCAACGTACATCGGGTGGAGCTACACTTCCTCCCCCGGGATGACTCGGCGGCTCAGCTGGAGATGTATGAAGCGGATGAACTGGACATCGCAGACGTGACGGATTTCCCCCCTGCGACTCTTGATGTCGCTCGTCGCCGCCACTCGGGCGAACACGTCTCGACGCCGGTTCTGTCTACGCTCGGCATGGCCTTCAATGCCGGGCGGTCGCCCTTCGACGACCCCAGGGTGCGCCAGGCCTTGGCTATGGGCATCGACAGAGAGACGCTCAGTAGCATAGTCTTGGCAGGGACTCAGTACCCGGCGACTGGGGGATTGGTGCCACCGGGGATGCCCGGACACTCCCCCGGAATCGGCCTGCGCCACGATGTGTCGCACGCCCAGAT
>JASFVG010000042.1:0-17909 GCA_050049955.1 Anaerolineae bacterium
GGCGGTACCGGGAGCTGCTGCCCCTCGTGAACGCCGCCAACCGGGTTACGATGGGCGAGGGCGGTACCCCACTACTGCACGCCGTCAACCTGGGGGCAATGATGGGCTGCCCACACATATACATCAAGGATGAGCGCCAGAGCCCAACCGGATCGTTCAAGGATCGGCAGGCTTCGTTGTCGCTCTCGGTGATGAGAGAGATGGGCGTCACTGAGGGCGTTGTCGCTTCCACAGGCAACGTGGCGATCGCCTACTCGGCCTACGCCTCTCTGGCAGGCATCAAGTTATGGGCCTTCGTCACCAGTCTGGTCCCACCGGAGAAGATGCGGGAGGTGGCCATCTATGGTAGCGAGGTGATCAAGGTCACTGGCACATACGACCAGACGAAGCGGGTGGCGGCCAAGTTCGCCGAGCGACGCGGTCTGTATCGCGATCGGGGGATTCGCTCGTTTGCCGCCAGAGAGAGCATGAAGACAGTCGCTTTCGAGACCGCTGAGCAGCTTCCAACGGTGATCGGTCGTGCGCGATTGCCTCACCGGACCTTTCCGACGCCCGGATGGCAGACCCTGTGGGGCACGCCGGATTGGTACGTGCAGTCGGTCAGCGGCGGCATGGGCCCCGTAGGCTTTTGGAAGGGCTATCAGGAGCTTGTCCAGTTGGGCCTCGTTGACAGGATGCCCAAGCTGGCCTGCATCCAAGTTGAGGGCTGCGCACCAATGGCCCAGTCCTTCCAGAAAGGGCTGCTGGAGGCCGAACCGGTGCTCCATCCTCGAACGCGAATCATCACACTTGCAACGGGTACGCCAGGACCGGCGTACGGATTCCTGGCAGGTGTGGTGCGGGAGCACGGCGGTGCGTTCGAAGCAGTCAGCGATGAAGCCGCATTCCGTGCTGTGCGGGTGATGGCTGAGCTGGATGGTATCTCGATGGAGCGGGCCGCCGGCGTCGCATTTGCCGGGCTGTTCAAGTTGATCAGCAGGGGCGTCATAAAGCGCGACGAGGTTGTGGTGGTCAATTGCTCTGGGCACACGTTCCCGGTGGAGAAGCACTCCCTGAGAGCTGGTTGGGCGCAGGAGGTACAAGCCCCTGTCGAAGGTCCAGCAACAGAGGAGGGACTGCTGGGTTCGCTCGAGAGCCTGGGTCGAGCGGTCCGTCGCGTTGCCATCTTGGAGGATGATCCGAACGCCGCGCGACTCTACCAGCGCATTCTGCAGGCGCACGGCGACTACGAGATCTCTGTGGCCTGTGACGGCAGAACGGGCCTCGACATGATCAGCCATGAACGGCCAGATGTGCTCCTCCTAGACCTGATGATGCCGGAACTGGATGGATTCCAGGTGTTGGAGGCAATGGAAGCTGACGACGAGCTGTCCAGGATTCCCGTGATCGTCGTTACGGCCAAGGTGCTGACGACGAGCGAGAAGGTGAGACTTGGTGGTCAGATTCAAACGCTCCTCGAGAAAGGGGGACCCGCCGACGAGAGTGTGCTGCATCAGGCATTGGATGCCTTGGAGGAGGTGGAGAGTTGACTCACCGCGCGCGCCCGAGAATCCTGTACGTCGAACACGACGTCACGAGCAGAGTGCTGGTACGGCGCATCCTCAATTCCGAGGGATACGACGTTGAGTTCGTCGACGACGGTATGAGCGCATTGAGGGCCGCCCGGCAGATCCGGCCCAACCTCATCCTGGTGGATATCAACGTTGGCGGGCTAGACGGCTATGAAGTGGCAACGCGTATCCGGTCCCTTGAAGACTTGGAGCATGTGCCCATCGTGGCTGTCACGTCCTCGGTCCTACATGGGGATAGAGAGCGTGCCCTGATATCTGGCTGCGATGGGTACATTCCAAAGCCCATCGATGTAGACCGGTTTCCCGAGCAGATCCGCTCCTACTTGGGTGGGTTGAGGGAAGAGATCGACTCTGCTGAGGAGAAGGCTGAGCATCTGGAGGCCTATACCCAGCGCCTGGTGAAGCGATTGGAAGAGAAGGTGCGCGAGCTCGAGCAGGCGCACGAGGAGCTTCAGCGGATCGAAGAGATGAAGTCGGACTTCATCATGCTCGCCAGTCACGAACTACGGACGCCACTGACCAGTGTCTACGGCTACGTGCAGATGCTGCTTCGCCACCCTGAGATCCCTGGGAGCTCTGACGAGGGCTCATCCGCAGAAGGCAGTCCGCGCCACTTGTTGGAGGCGATCGCGGACGCCTGCAAGCGCCTCCACGTGGTCTTTGATGAGATTCGAAATGTCTCTCTCATCGACGCCGACCGCCTGGATGTTGCTCGGGAGGCTGTAACGCTGGGGCCGATGCTCCACGCTGTTGTGGACAACCTAGAGGGCTTCGGGCCGTCCCGCAGTCTGGCTTTCGAGTATGTAGGTCTCTCTGACCTGCCCGTCATTCAAGGGGATGCGAAGCGGCTGCGCCAGGCGCTGTGGAACATCATCAGCAATGCGATGAAGTACACACCTGACGGAGGGCAGATCCGCATCGCCGGACAGAGCATCGACAACACAGTGCGCCTCACTGTTGAAGACTCCGGTGTGGGGATTCCGAAGGAGGAGCAAGAGCGGATCTTCGATCGCCTCCGCGTGCTGGAGGACAAAACCCTGCACCGATCAAGCAAGACCGGCTTCAAGGGGGCTGGGCTCGGGATAGGCCTCACGGTGGCCAAGGGCATCATTGAGGCGCACGGCGGAGAGATCTGGGTCGAGAGCGAGGGCTACGACGAGGAGAGACTGCCAGGTAGCACCTTCCACATCCTCTTCCCGGTCGCGAACACCAGGACCCCTGGCACGAGGCCCTCACAGCAGTCAGAAAATGGTACGGTGGCCTAGCGTAGGGGGACAAGGCGACCTCCCTGTCGGCGAGCCAACACGGCGCAACCCAGGGCTCCTCGCTCGCCTTCTCCTATTCGAGTGACTCGCGCCCCTTGGCGAGCCGCGCGCCGCGGTCGCGCGTCATCAGCGCCAGACTAATCACGAGCAAAGCGCCCCCGAGCCACTGACCCAGGGTCAGCCGTTCGCCCAATAGGAAGAACGCCAGAAGCAGGCTGGCAAGCAGCTCCAGAAGGCTGGTGAGAGCAGTCTCGATGCCTCCCAACTGCTCGAGCCCCGCGAACATCGCGAGCCGAGATAAGGCAGTCGTCAGCCCCAAAGCAAGAATGGCGCGCCACCCGACGGCTGTGACGGGCTCAAGTGGCTCAGTCTGGAGCCCGCGCGCCAGGCCAACCACACACGCCATGGTGGTTACGATGTACAAGGTTGCCTTGCGCGACGGAACGTCAGCGAGCACCCATTGGCCAAGAACGATGTGCCAACCGTAGGTCGCCGCGGAAGCGATCATCAGGGTCACTCCCAGCAGATCCACCTCACCGGGCCCAGCCCGTGTAAGCAGATAGGTCCCGACCATAGACAGGCCCAGGCGTGCCAAGGTGAGTCGTGTCAATGCCTGCCCGGCCGCAAAGAGGAATAGGACAACCCACATTGGGTAGAGCGTGTTGAGTAGCGCGGCTCGCGAGGCATCGAGGCGGGAGAGACTCGAGTAGTAGAGCAAGGAACCAAAGCCGTTGACGGCCCCCACCGCAAGACAGCCTACGCCATCGCGCCAACTGATCGGGATTTGATCGCGCCACAGAATCGCAAACGCGACCCAGAGTAGCAGCGCCGCAGCAGCAGTGCGGAAGGAGACGACTGTGAAGGCGGTGGCCCCCCCGGCATAGGCCAACTTACCCAGGATTGGCGCCCAGCCCAGGAAGAAACTGGATAGTAGGGTGCTCAGGACACCTAGACGTTTCGCCTCGCTGAGCCGAGCCCGTCCTACTATCATAGCTTCCCTTGCCTATTGCAGTGCAAGCCTATCTGTGCTAAACTTCTCCCATGACGCCACGACAGAAACGCATCATCGGAGCCCTGGTGATTGCCAACTGTGTTGTTGTCCTGGCGATTGTAGTCCTCGTACCACGCTGCCTGCCCCCCACGTCGCCGACGCGATCGCCCACACCCGTTCCGCCCGATGCATACGCAGGCGTCTCTACCGAGTCTGGACAGCCCCAAGGAAGGGCCGCCTCGCCGTCACCCTTCTCGCAGGCTTGCCAGCGTCGGGCCGTGGACCTGCTGTCACAAGCCGGGCTAGGTGGGACGGTCGCCCTTATGCCGGATGGCACACTCCGATTCGACCTAGTTTGTCCGGTCCCTCAGGACCAGGACGCTGAGGATGCCGCTCAGCAGGTGTGGACGGCTTTCGATACCGCACAGGTACTCAGCCGGGATCAGTGTGACAGCTTCTCTCGCATCACGGTACTGATCCAAGCTCATAGCCCTGAGGACTCGCTTCAGATTCGTGCCAGCGTCGTTGCAGCGGATCTGGAAGCATACTCGCGCGGCGAGGTCACGGAGAGCACGTTCATCGACCGCGTTCAGTATGAAGTCGATTGGTCCGACGGGTGATAGCCAATTCTACATGGTCGGTAACAAAAGTCAAAGGGCAGCGGCGGGAATCGCACGGTGCCCGGTACCGGCAAGCCGAATGTGTGGACTGGCAGATAGGGTAGACCCGCTACGCTAGCATTGGCAGAGCATGCCCGTCACTCAGGCGCGGCGGATCGACTAGAGATCTATGCACATTGCCATCAACGGCTGGTTCTGGGACAGCCCCACCACCGGTAGCGGGCAGTATACGCGGCTGTTGGTGGAGGCCCTGGCGGCGGTCCGCCCAGAGCTGAAGGTCAGCCTGGTCACGGCGAGCCGTCAAGGTGTAGCGCTTCCGGCGTCCTGCGCACAGTACCCCGTGTCCTGTTCCCGCACCGACGTCGGCAAGGTGTGGTTCGAGCAGATTGGCTTTCCCCGGGCTTGCACCACACTGGGAGCGGACTTGGTCCACGTCCCATACTGGGCGTCCCCGCTCCGCTCATCGTCACCCGTCGTCGTCACTATCCACGACATCATTCCGAAGATCCTACGCCCGTATCGGGGGGGATTGCTGAAGCGGCTCTACACCGCGCTGGTCAGCGCCAGTGCGCGCGGGGCGACCGCGGTGCTCACGGACTCGCTGGCATCCCGGGGGGACATCCTGACGCATCTTGGACTCCATCCGGAGCGCGTTCGGACCGTTCCCCTGGCAGCTAACGAGCGCTTCTCGCCGGAGCCGGATCCGGAGGACGACGGGATCCGCACTCGCTATGGCCTACCAGATCGATACATACTCTATCTGGGCGGCTTTGACGTGCGCAAGAACCTGGCCACGGTGCTGGCGACATACCACTGGGTCGGGCCAGCGGTGGCAGAAAGCTGCCCGCTGGTGATCGCCGGCCGACTGCCGGAGCGGCATACGCTCCTTGCTCCGGACCCCCATCGCCTGATGGAGGAGCAAGGCGTAGGAAAGGCCTACGTCCACTTCACCGGCTTTGTCGAGGAATCGCATACGCCAGCCCTTTACCGGGGTGCAGCGGCCTTCATCTTTCCCAGCCGCTACGAAGGTTTCGGCCTCCCCCCGCTCGAGGCACTGGCCTGCGGCACGCCGGTGGTGGGCAGCGACACGTCATCACTCCCCGAGGTCGTGGGGGACGCGGGCGTGCTGCTTGCTCCGGACGACGCTGAGGGTATGGCAGGGGCGCTGATCCAGCTGGTGATCGATGAGGACTTCCACGCGGAGATGCGCCGGCGCGCGCTGGTCCAATCTGCCAGGTTCTCCTGGGCTCGCACCTCGCAGGCGACGGTGGAGGCGTACGAGGATGCTGTCGACTAGGGCTCCCCATCTGCCGAGCTGTTCGCTGATCACACGCAGCCTGCCATGGGGCGTCTTCCTATTATCTCTGGCCCTTTACGTCGCCACGCTCATGCCAGATATCCTGCCCGCCGACTCCGGTGAGTTCCAGAGGGTCGCAACCATTGCCGGCATAGCGCATCCCCCGGGCTATCCGCTCTACACCATGCTGGGCTGGCTCTTCACTCGGCTGCCAATTGGGCCCACGCCGGCATGGCGCGTCAACCTGTTTTCCGCGGTCACGGCGGCCGGGACCCTGGCACTTGTGTGCAGCACAGGTCGCAGGCTTTCAGGCTCTCCCTGGGGTGGATTGGCCGCGGCCTTGGCGCTGGGTACGGCGTCAACCTTCTGGGCCACTGCCACGAAGGCCAGTATTCGTCCCCTCACGGCTTTCTTCACGGCCTTGTGCCTTCATTTGGTCTGTCGGGTGACAGACCCGACCCTCATCGTTGGCCCCGACGAGCAGCCCACTGACGCGGGAAGTCTCGGGGAAGGGCCGGTAGACGTTGGCGGACAGGGATCGAGACCAGCCCGCGCGGAAAGGACCGCGGGGCGTGGCAAGGCCTCCACTGATTGGACTCTGTCTGGTTTCGGACTGGCCCTCTCTTTGGGCATCACCCATCACCCATCGCTAGCCTTCTCGGGGACGGTCTTCGCTATCTATCTGCTTCTCGTCGACCCCACACTGATCCGCCGCCCGAGCCGTTGGGTGAGGCCGATCGCTGCTCTTACCCTGGGCCTGGTGGTGCTCGTCTACCTCCCCCTGCGAGGGCCGATCCAGGGCACACCGGACCTGGCTACGTGGCCCAGTTTCCTGAATCACGTCCTGGCGCGGGGGTTCCGCGGCGATATGTTCGCGCTGAACCTGTTCGATCGGTCGGAGCTCCTACCCACGCTGTTGCGGTTCCAGTTCAATCCCCTGCTCTTGCTGGGTATGCTGACCGGGGCTATCTGTGTCCTGTGGCGCAACCGGAAGCTGGCACTGCTGCTCGTCGGCAGCGCCGTGATCCATCTGGTCGTCACTTTGACTTACGATGCGCCGCAGACCGTGGAGTACGCGGTTCCCGCCTATGTCTCGCTAGCCCTTCTCATCGCGATCCCCTTTGGCCTGGTCTCCAGCATTGGGGCCCGGCATCAAGATCCCCGGGGCTCAGCCGTCCAGCTGTGGGTCGCAGCCCGGCTGGTCGGTCGCCTTCTTGGTGCCGTCCTTCTCGTTGCGGGCGTGTTCAACCTCACCGCCAACCTCCCCAGCTACCGAACGCTCTCAAGGAGCGGCGACACACGCAGATACGTCGAGGCTGTGTTGCGAGAGGCGCCCGAGGGTTCCGCTGTACTATCCAATTGGCATTGGTTCAACCCGCTGCGGTATCTTCAGCAGATCGAGGGACAGGGCCCAGACCTGACCGTCGAGTACGTCGCGCCGTTGGCCGAACCGCTGGCGCAGACCTGGGCCCACCGCATCGAGGACCACATACAACAGCATCCTGTCGTCGTCACACGCAGCTTCGAGCAGGCATACCGCACCCTTCCGTTCAGACTCCAGCCCCTCGAGGAGGCGTTCCTGGTTCGTCAAGAGGCACGCTCGCAGGCGCCTCACGACTCGGTGCCCCTCGATGTCACGTTGGGCGAGCAGATCAAGCTTCTGGGTTTCTCCTTCGCGGCGGATGAGACAGAGCCGGCACGGCCGCTCACGATGAGCCTGACTTGGTCACCGGTTGCCCAACCGACAACCGATATAGCCGTCTTCGCGCAGTTGATCGGCCCAGATGGCCAGCTGTGGAGCGCCGCCGTCGATGCTCGCCATTCGCTCGATTGGCTCTCCGTAGGTGATGTCATCGTGGACCGTTTCGTTATCTATCCCCTTATGCACGCTCACCCGGGTGATTACTCGCTGATTGTTGGAGTCTACTCGCCTGATGGTAGACTCCAAACCGCCAAGGGATCGGACGTCGTAGAGCTGGACAAGGTGCAGCTACGGCCGTCGACAAGTCGCCCTGTGACAGAGCACCCTTGCCTCTCCCGCCCTGCCGGCGGTCCAACGTTGATCGGGGTTGACTACGACATCGGCGCCGATGGTCGTGTGCGGACCTACCTCCACTGGATGGGGCCTGGTCAGCCGACCGTTGTGGACCTGGGTGGGAACGACCACGCTATGCAGGGGCGAGGCCGCGTCCCGCTGCTGGACCAGGGTCAATACGCGACTATCGCTATCGACCACCCTAGGGTTCCCTCGCGATTGAGTTTGCTAGGCGATGTGGCACCCCGCCGCTGGAATCTACTATTCGGTGAATCGTTGGTGCTCCCCCCTCCTCGCGCCGGCGAGCGCTACGTCCCCTTCGGCGACGCCATGGTCTTGACCGGGTTTAGCGGACCACCAGCACAACTCGCGCGTGGGGCGAAGGTGGATCTGGTTCTTCGCTTCCTCGGCCAGCGCCCGCTCGAACGAGACTACATCATCTCCACCGCTCTCACCGGCCTCAACGCAGACAACACTTGGGCGTGGCGCGCGGGCCACGACACTGTTCCAGCTCAGGGCGCCATCCCGACCCTCAAGTGGATCCGGGGCTCAGAGGTTCGCGACCGTCATCAGATAGCCGTGCCCGTGGACGCCTTCGACGTTCCTGCTGTCGGTTCGCTCACGGTCTACGATCATTTCACCCAAAGGTTGCTTCCCCATCTTGATGAGCGGCGCGCATCGGCCCTCGAACTCGGCCGCTGGAGCGTGGTAGAGCCGTAGCCACCTCTGGGGCGTGCTATCTTTCCTCCAGTGTGAGAATGTGCTACAATTGAATACACGGGGAGTTCGCCATGGTGGAGAGTCTTGTTAACCAGCTGGGGCGGGTCGAGCTATTCTCTGAGCTTGATGGAGAGGACCTGGAAGCTGTCGCTGAATTGACCGGAGAGGAACACCATCCAGCTGGATCTCTCATCTCACGCCAGGGAGAGCGGGGCCATCGATGGTACCTGGTCAAGCGTGGCGAGCTGAAGGCGGTCCAGGTTGATCGAGACGGCATAGAGATCCCGGTCAATCGATTCGGACCGGGTGACTCCTTCGGGGAGAGCTCACTCCTACTGGGCGAGCCCCACGATGCGACCGTGGAGGTTGTCGCCGACGCCACGCTGGTGTACATCACGAAGTCCGCCTTTGACCAGCTACTGAGTCAGCGCCCCTCGACACTGAGCAGACTCCGAATGGATCCGAAGGTGGCCGAGAGGCGACGTGCTCCCCGCTTTGACTGGCAGGAGTCAGACGAAACCGTCGTCTTCGTGCTGCATAAGCATAACTTGATTCTGTTTCAAGGCCTTGTCCTCCCATGCGCGCTGCTCCTGCTCACTCTGGCTGGCTTTCTCGCGCTAGAGAGCCCAGGAATCGGGGGGTTGATCCTGGGTGGCCTTCTGGCCGCGGCGCCGCTGTTGTTTGCGCTGTACCGGATTGTGGATCACTTCAACGACAACTACATTCTGACCAACAAGCGGGTCATGCACGACGAGCACATCTACCTGATCCGCCAATCACGTGTCGGAGCACCCCTTTCCAACATCCAAAGCATCCAGGAGATTCGCGAGGGGCCGCTCGCGCAGGCATTCGATTTCGGTGACCTACTGATTGAGACGGCGGGAGAACCTGCCGGGACCATCACCTTCAAACAAATCCCTGACCCCACCGGTGTACAAGCGGAGATCTTCGAGCAGAAGGAGCGTGTTGAGGCCCAGGCCCGCGCTGAGGAACGCGCTGTCATCCGGGATATCCTGCACCGTCGCTTCGGTCAGACAACCTCCGATGGAAGCGGTCTGGTGCGCCGGCTCGAACGGACATCGTCCGAGAGCGAATCAAGCGCCCCATCGCTAGTCGTCGCGATCATGCGTGTGGTTCGCTACTTCTTCCCCGCCCTGCGCCACGAAGAAGGCGACACCATCACCTGGCGAAAGCACTGGGTAGCCATGCTCAAACCGATAGCCCCCCCGACGGGGCTCATTATCGCGCTGACCGTGGTGGCTGCACTGTTGCTTAGTCAAGGGAGCATCAATTCAACGCCCATTTTGGCGGTCTATGTGATGGCGCTCGCGGGTCTCGTGTCGTGGTGGTTGTGGATCTTTGAGGACTGGCAGAACGATGTCTATCAGGTGACGTCTGGACGCATCGTTGATGTGGAACAACTACCTTTTGCCCTGCGCGAAGAACGGCGCGAAGCCAGCCTGGGCCAGATCCAGAACGTTAACCTCCGTGTGCCTGGCGTTCTGGGACGATTGCTGGGCTACGGCACGGTGACCATAGAGACTGCTGGCGCGGGTGCGTTCACGTTTGACTACGTCAAGGACCCGCGAGGCGTCCAGACTGAGATCTTCCGCCGCATGGAGACGTTCAGGAGACGGGAGCGGGAGACGGAGGCGGAACGACGTCAAGACGAGTTGCTGGATTGGTTCAGCATCTACGACCAGTTGCGGCGTCCCAAGGAGGGTCAAGGGCCCTCCGGAGCTGGGCGTCCCAGCGCCGGGTAGCTCGCCCGTACCTCGATCCCGCCTATAGCTAGCTGGGAGCGCAGACCCTTGTCCATCCGACAGATCTTCTATTCCAACGACCCGCTACTCCGCAAACCGTCACGTCACGTGCGCCGTGTGGACGAGGAAACGGAAGCACTCATCGACGATATGATTGAGACGATGCACGAGGCAAACGGCATCGGTCTGGCAGCTGTTCAGATCGGCGTTCCTGAGCGAGTGATCATCATAGACGTGCCGCTCTTGCCGGATGATGGGGATGATGAGGTAGAGGGGGCCGAGGGCCCAACCGAGTCCGAGTTCTATGTGCTCATCAACCCCGAGATAGCGCGCAGATCCCAGGAAATAGTGGAGGGCATTGAGGGCTGTCTCTCGGTTCCGGGCTGGGTTGGGGAGGTTGAGCGACACAGCTCGGTGACAGTCGAAGGGCTGGACCGCAGCGGAAACCAGGTGCGCGTCAGAGCGGAAGGGCTCCTCGCGCGTGTCTTCCAACACGAGATCGACCATTGTCACGGCGTGCTCTTCATCGATCGGATCCAGGATCCAGAGAAGATCTGGGCCGTGGAGGAAGGAAAAGAGGAGGAGGCCGAGGCAACCCAGCAGATCATCGGCTAGCTGGCCTCTGTCCCCCGACACGAGTCTTCCCGGCGTTGGGCGCTCAGGGCACGCTCCTGACCAACCATGATGACTAACCTGTCTAAGGCTGCCTCTCCCCTGGTCGTCGAGGGCGTAAGCTTCCAATACCGAGCGCGTCCCGAGCCTGCGCTGCGCGATGTGTCTCTCGAGCTGCGGCGGGGGGAATTGCTGCTCGTAGCTGGCACGAGCGGGTGCGGCAAGACGACGCTAATCCGCTGCATCAACGGATTGATCCCCCGCAGCTACAAAGGCGAATTGAGTGGGCGTGTCGTACTCCACGGCCAAGAGACAGCCGATATACCTCTCTCACGGGTCTCCCAGATGGTGGGCACCGTGCTGCAGGATCCGGAGAGACAGATCCTTGGCGCTCACGTCTTCACCGAGGTGGCATTTGGCCTGGAGAACCTGGCGTTGGAGAGAGAGGAGGTGCGGCGGCGGGTTGACGAGACACTCGACTATCTAGGTATATCACACCTTCGAGATCGAGAGACCTTCTATCTATCTGGTGGAGAGAAACAGAAGGTCAGCTTGGCAGGTGTGCTGGCTATGCGACCGGATGTGCTGCTGCTTGACGAGCCGCTGGCTAGCCTGGACCCCGCCAGCGCCCAAGAGGCTCTGCAACTCCTGCGCCGTCTGGCGGACGAAGGCATCAGCATTCTGCTGGTCGAGCACCGCGTGGAGGACGTGCTCAACATCCGCCCGGATCGGGTGCTGTTCATGGAGGGGGGCAGGATCACCTACGCCGGTCCAGCCGAAGGCCTGACGGAGATCGTTGACTATCGCCAGGTCAAGCTGCCTGCCACTGCAGTGATCCAGAAGACAGTTGGTGCCAGTAGGCCCGTCCTCAAGCCTGCAGTTCAGCCGAACGGGCGCAAGCCCCTGGTCAGTTTCAGACGGGTCTCGTTCTCCTACGATGACGGGCCGGACGTGATCCACGATGTAGATCTGAGTATCCGTCAAGGGGACATCACGGCTCTCCTTGGGCCAAATGGGGCTGGCAAGACCACGTTGATCAAGCACGCTATCGGTCTGCTGAAGCCGAAAAAAGGCGATGTTCTGGTAGAGGGGCGGGATACAAGGACACTGAGCGTTGCCGAGATTGCGCACACGCTCGGATACGTCTTCCAGAGCCCTAGTCACATGCTGTACGCACCAACGGTTCGTGAGGAGCTGGCTTTCGGCCCTAGGAACCTGGGCTGCAGTAAGGAGGTTGTTGAGGAAGGCGTTGAGAATGCCATCGACTCCCTCAACATCCGGGGCCTGGAGGACTACCCGCCGCTTTCCCTATCGTTCGGCCAACAGAAGCGGGTCAGTATCGGGGCTATCCTCGCGATGCGCAGCAGGATCCTGGTGATGGATGAACCGACAGCGGGACAGGACTACTGGAACTACATGGCCTTCATGGACTCCATCCTGCAGATGCCAGGTTTCGCAGCTATCCTATTCATCACCCACGACATCGACCTGGCGATCTGCTATGCGAATCGGGTCATCCTTGTGCACGAGGGGCAAATCGCAGGTGACGGCCCCCCATCTGAAGTGTTGGCGGATGCTGAGCTGCTGAGTAAGTGTCGACTGGTACCAACCTCTCTCCTGGAGGCCAATCTGCAGTACCTGCCTCGTACAGGACGCTTCATGTCGGCAGAGGAGCTGGCGCAAACCGTCGGCGCCGAAAGCCTATCCGGGCAGGACAGGGAAGGCTGCAACTGAGCGCACCGCGTGCGGTATGCCCGCCGGGGGGAGGGGCGAGCTTGCCGCACGTCCGTTGGACTCACAGGCGCAAGATCGGCTGTCGATCAATCCTAGGACTCTCAAGACAAGGAGGCACAAATGTCCACGCAACAGTCTGGCACTAACCGAGCCCTTACCTGGCTCATCGTCCTGGTCGCCTTCGTGGTGTTGTTGGCTCTAGCCAGCATCTTCACGGGCGGAGATAAGATTAGCGGCCTGGCACCCATCGCCGTCACGGCCATCGGCCTGATCCTGGTCTTCGCGGTTTATCTCGTCACAGCACAGAGCGACGCGTGGGTGGTCGGTACCCGTGAGGTGGTCTACATGGCCATCGGCGCCGCGCTCTACGGGGTCCTCAACCTGGTATTCAACACGATTCCGATGCCATCCGTGAGCCAAGTAGCGCTGCGCCCGTCGATCTGCATCCCCGTGTTCTTTGGCTATGTCTTCGGTCCCGTCGTTGGCTTCTTCACCGGTGCCGTCGGCAACATCCTGGGTGATTTCCTGACAGGATGGGGGGTCTATCCCGCTTGGGACATTGGCAATGGGCTGATAGGCATGGTCCCGGGCCTGGTCCTGCTGTTCGCCGACAAGAAGCGCAGTCTGAACTTCCTGACCATCCTGGTGGCAGTACTGATCGCCATTACCGCAGTCTTGATCTTCGTGAATCCAAGAGTGCCAGGGCCTTGGACCGGTGAGATCGAGGACTTCTCGTTCTGGGCCTGGGCCTTCATCATCGGGGGTGTGGTGGTCATCGTCCTACGATTCGTACTGGAGCGTGTCAGCGTTGACCTGGCGGCGGTGAACCTATGGGGCACCCTGGGCATCATTGCAGGAATTGGGTTCGCCGCCCTCGCCGACATCTGGATCAATGGCTACAGCTTCGCCACGGCCATCATCGGAGAGTTTGCCCCGGCTGCCGGTCCCAACATACTCAACTCGATGATCTTGACGCCAATCCTGCTGGCCGCATACGAAGCCGTTCAGGCCCGAACAGGCCGTTGATCTGGGCCGGGACGACTTTTTCTTCCCGAGTGTCGTTAGCCGGTGCAGCCGGCAACGGGCACTAGCCTGTCACAAGGAACATCATGCTGATCGCCTGGCGCTATCGCGATCGAGACACGATCATCCAACGGCTGGACCCCCGGGCGCGGATCATCTTCATGCTCGCGATGCTTTTCTCCGTCATCCAGTTCTGGGATCTGCGGATCGTGCTCGTCTTCCTGGGCTTGGCGCTGCTCCAGTTCGGGCTGGCGCGGCTGACTTGGCGGGAAACGCGCCGGGTTTGGATTCTGATCAGCATCATCATACTGGTGATGACCACCCTGACGTTTCTCACCGGGAGAGGTGGCGTGCAGACTGCCTACCACGAGGAACACCTTATCCGGCGCGTAGGACCTCTCTCCCTCCCCATCGTCGGGTGGCAGATCTCCCTGAACATCACAGCTGAGAAGACAATCTTCGCGCTCAGCCAGCTGGTCCGTATGTACGCCATCACAACCTTGGCCATTACCATTCCCTACACGGTCAACCCTAGTCTGTACGGCGTGACTTTCCGGGGGCTGGGATTGCCGGACAGGTTTGCCTACGCCATGGACCTGGCTTTTCGCTTCGTGCCCACGCTAGGGCGCGACTTCAGCATCACCCTCGACGCCCAGCGCGCTCGTGGTTACGAAGTGGAAAAGGTCGCCGGCGGCATCATCGCACAGATTCGCAAGCTGGCACCGCTGATCGTGCCCGTCACCATCAACGCGATTGTTGGCGCCGAGGACATCATCGATGCCATGGACCTACGGGCCTTCGGTATCGGGCCACGCACGTGGGTGCATCGCCTCACTTACGAGCGCCGTGACAGAACACTCATCGCGATCAGCGCGCTGATCTTCATTGGGTCGACGGTCCTGTCCTTCTTGGGCATCGGCCACCTATGGGTACCGGCAGCCCTACTGCGCCTGGCAACGGGGTCAGGCTAGGAGTGGCTACCCGGCAAACTGGCCTTGAGCACCTCTAACGTTGAGTGCTGCCTGGTTCCGCAACTCGGAGGACAACTATGCGACTGGGAAAGAGCTTGATCGGCAATCCCGTGTTTCGTATCACGGACGGCCGCAAACTGGGCGAGGTTAAGGATCTCTATCTCGACGACGACCTCACCACTGTCGTTGGCCTGTTTCTCGGCCGGGAAGGGCTCCTTAGGCCCACTCCCCTGTTTGTGGAGCGCGCGGACATCCATCTGTTCGGCATCGATACGGTTCTGGCCACCACCACGGCCGTCATACGCGAGGGAGGCGCCGCTCCTGAGCCGCCGGGATGGCTGCGCCTGGATGAGCTCCGGGGGCGGGAGGTCCATACGCCGGGGGGAACCAGGATTGGCAAGATTGCGGACGTCGCTTTGGATGAAGCCGCACAGGTCACGGGATTTAGTCTCGCCAATCTGTCCGTCAAAGGTCCCGTGGCCGAAGCTGCGGCTGTGGGCCGCGTGGCCGTTGAAGAGGCGACGTCGGCTGACGAGGCCATGACGATTGATCTGTCCATCGCAGAGCAGACGCCCCTGGTCATCGACCTCGATCTCCTCTTCCCCGAATCCCCAGCCGGAGAGCCTCCTTGCGGGGCGCCGGTGGAGGAAGCCAGTGACTCTGAGCAGCCTGCCACGTTTGGCCAGGAAGGGGACCAACTCCCACAGTCCCCCTAGGACACGTTTAGGTCGCCCTGGAGAAGGCCTTTGAACCGGGAGCCTCATGGGCAGCAAGTTCGCGTCTCTTCTCGTTCGGATGTCAGCGGCCTGCAGACCACAAGCAGACCCCACCCAGATAGCCCCACCAGGTGGGGCTTCCACACGTGCTAGACTGGATACCCTGGTGACGGGCGGCGGTGGCGTGGCACCGGGGACCAAGCTGAGGGCCGCCTTTGCAGCCTGTTATGCAAGCCCCCAGGCCCTGGTGGTTTGCAGGACCCTTAGCTCTGGTCCCACCGGTGCCCTGGGCCCAGTTGAAGGACGGGGGTTCATCGCGCACCGTCCCGCTCGACGCCTCCATCTCTTGCCGAACCGGTGGAACTCGGTGAGCGGATACTCATAGGTTAGACTTCGGGAGGTTGAGATGGTCGAGCATCGTATTGACTTGAACGCCGCCACCGCAGAGGAGCTGACCCAAGTTCGGGGCATAGGGCCGGTACTGGCCAGACGCCTCGTCTCATACCGCGACGAGGTTGGCCCCTTCGTCGAGCTATCACAGATTGCCGGCGTGTCCGGCATCGGTGAGAGCACCTATCGGTCGATTGCTGAGCACCTCTCGGTTGCAGCGCTCGGGGAAGGTCTCGAGTCCGTGGGCCGTGAGCCCCCGCAAGAGCCCGAGGAAGGGGAGACAATAGAAGAAGGGTCGGGTGAGGGGGTGTACGACCCTAGGTCTGTGGCGGCATTGGAGACAGGGAGCTGGCGCGAGCCCGAGGCGTCACCTGCAGTAGAACAGACCAATGATGAAGAACTGACGCTACCAGAGGAGGCCTTGGAGGAAGAGCCCGCTCCCCAGCTGTTCGAGACCGAAGAGGGGCTGGGAGAGACGGATGAGGGGGCCTTGCCTGGACCAGGCGACGGGCCTCACGAGGAGGAAGATCTGTGGGAAGCTGAGCCTATGCTGGATGAGCACGAGGTCACGGCCGACGTCGAAGAAGAGGGCCTGGCAGCCGAGGTTGAGGATCAGCCTGCTGTAGAGCGGCGAGAAGAGATGGCAGTACCCTCGGTGACCGGTCTGTCCCCGACCTCGGCCGCGATGCCACCTGAACAAGCCCCGTCACGGTCGTGGTGGCGACGGCTGTCCTGGCTATGGACGGCGCTACTCGGTGGACTGCTAGGCCTGGGCTTCGCGCTGGTGGTTCTGTCTGGAATCAACGGATCCCTAGACGTCGGACATAGCCGGGCTGTCCTCGACGTCAAAGCGCGGATGGAGGGCCTAACGACGGACATCGGCTCCTTGGAGGGCGATGTCGACGGGCTGCGGGCAAGGCTAGACGCCATGGAAGAGCTAGCGGTGCGCATGGATCATTCCGAAGCCGCGGTGAGCGATTTACAGGAGGCGACAGGTGGTCTGGCCGAGCGGGCGGACGCCCTGCAGGCGAGAGTGGTCGCCGTGGTAGCGGAAGTGGAATCCATCTCGGAGGAGGTCGAAAAGGTGCAGGACCAGGCCGAGGAGACGCGGGGCTTCTTCCAGGCGCTAAGGACTCTGTTGAACGACTTCCTGGGGGAATCGGAGGGGAGTCCATGACGACGCCGACTCGATCGACTAGAGGAAAGTGAGGGACAGGGCAATGACTGAGCAGAGACAATCAGCGGGCACGTCATCCGGGGGAGCCGTTGGACGCATCCTCCGGTTCATCGTTCGCCTAATCTTCGTCCTGATCATTGGTGGGCTTATCGGACTGGGAATCTACCTTGGCGTGCCCTGGGCCTATCGGAGTCTGGTGTGGCCAGTGCAAGACAATCGAGCTCGGGTGGCCATCCTAGAGCAGCGGATGGATCTGGAACAGGAGCACTTGAGGGAGAGAGACCGGGCGCTACAGGACCGCAGCTATGAGCTAGAAACCGCGCTCGCTGAGATGGAGACCGAAGTCACGAGGCTGCGGGAACAGGTCGCAATACAGGCCAAGGATCAGGAAGCCCTTGAGGCACAGACTGGCCGGTTGGACGACCAGGTTGCCCAGCTTGAGGCGGACGTGGAGGCACAGCGGCGCGCGATGGAGGCGGCCACGGAGACCATACAGGCAGACCTGGGGGATGCAACAGCCAGTCTCAACAGAGAGCTCGAGGATCTGCAGGACGAACTGGGCGACTTCATCGCAAGCCTTGCCCCACAGGTTGAGGAAACCCGCGAAGAACTGACCGGCGTGTACGGGCAGCTAGGGGAGCTGGAAGGCCGGCTGGCGCTGCTCCAGGCCGCGCAGGACTTGGTCAAGGTGCGCCTACTGCTCGTGGAGGACAACCCCGGGACGGCCCGCAATACGCTGGCACTGGCCATCACGCATGTTGAGCAGGCTAGCGCGCTGATGCCACGGCAAGCAGAGACTCTAGTAGGGCTGCAGACTCAGCTGACAGCCCTCGACGGACTTATCGCTCAGCGCTCTTTCCGCGCCCGCCCGGATCTGGAGACCATATGGGCCAGCCTCATGGACCTCGTGGTGCCCGCACCCTTGACCACCACGCTAGGTGTGACCGCCACACAGACCACATCGCCGCTTCCCACGCCAACTTCGTCGCCCTAGAAGAGCGCCTGGTGGTGACTAGCAGGGTCT
>JASFVG010000043.1:0-17712 GCA_050049955.1 Anaerolineae bacterium
GGGTTAGGCACAAGAAAACCATACGCTCTCCGATTTCCTCGCTATCTGAGCCGGAGAGCGTATGGTTAGCGCCTATATGCAACTTAACGGTCTCTAGTACCCTCGGCAGAATTCGAATCTGCAACCTTCTGGTCCGCAACCAGACGCTCTGTCCAATTGAGCTACGAGGGCAGGTGAACAAGGCGGGGAGGCAGGGATTTGAACCCTGGGTGGAGCATTACCCCCACAACCGCTTAGCAGGCGGTCCCGATCAACCAGACTCCGGCACCTCCCCGAGTATGAGATTATCAGTCCAACGTGGCGGAGGGAGTGGGATTCGAACCCACGGTGACCTGGTGGGCCACAATGGTTTTCAAGACCATCGCCTTCGTCCGCTCGGCCATCCCTCCGGCGTTACCGGGCCATCCCTCAGGGAGATGGTCTCCCCCCTTGCCGCCAATGATTCTACCACGACCAGGTATACCTGTCAATCCCGTCAGGGGATCGGCAGTCCACCGTCGATAACGTCGATGCCGCCCATCCAGGGGCGGAGGACCTCGGGGACAATGATGGAGCCGTCAGCCTGCTGGTAGTTCTCGATGATGGCGATCATCGTGCGGGGCAGCGCCAGCCCCGAGCCGTTGAGGGTGTGGACGTGGCGCGGCTTCGCGCCGGGCTCGGGCCGATAGCGGACGTTGGCCCGGCGGGCCTGGAATGACCCACAGTTGCTAAGGCTGCTGACCTCCAGCCACTCCTGGCAGCCCGGCGCATACATCTCGATGTCGTATTTCTTGGTGGCGGTGAAGCCCAGGTCACCGGTGCACATCTGCACCAGGCGATAAGGGACGCCCAGGCGGCGGCAGATGTCGAGGCCGTCCTCCACAAGGGTGTCCAACTCATCGTAGCTGGACTCGGGGGTGGTGAACTTGTACATCTCGACCTTGTCGAACTGATGCCCGCGCTTGATGCCCCGGACGTCGCGCCCGGCGCTCATCTTCTCGCGGCGGAAGCAGGCGCTGTAGGCGACGTAGCGGATGGGCAGATCGAGGGCAGTAAGGATCTCATCCCGGTGAAGGTTGGTAAGAGGGATCTCCGCGGTGCCCACGAGCCAGATGTCATCCTCGACGTCATGGTAGATGTTGTCGGCGAGCTTGGGCAGCTGCCCCGCCCCCCACATGCACTGCTCTTTGACGATGAAGGGCACGTAGGCCTCCGTGTAGCCGTGCTCCCTGGTATGCACGTCAAGCATCCAGGCGATGAGGGCGCGCTGGAGGCGGGCACCAGCGCCCCGCAGGATGTAGAAGCGGCTTCCGGAAAGCTTGACACCTCTCTCGAAGTCAATGATGCCTAGCTCGGGACCCAGATACCAATGGGGAACGGGCTCGAAGTCGAAGGAAGGTGGGTCCCCCCAATGTGCCACGATGACGTTGTGCGCCTCGTCGGGTCCGACGGGTACGCTGGCGTGGGGCAGGTTGGGTACGCTCAGCATGGCCGTCTCGAGTTCAGCCTCCACCGTTATCAAGGGATCCTGCAGGGCGTCGATTTCGTCTCCCACCTCTCGCATGCGGGCGATGAGGCGCTGGCGCTCGTGGGGATCCTCGAGGTGACCGATCTCCTTGGAGACCCGGTTGCGGTTGGCTCGGAGAGCCTCGACCTGGGTCAGGATCTCACGCCGCCGTTCGTCGAGCGCCAGAATCGCGTCGACCGGCGAGGGGTCGGCTCCGAGCTTCGCCAGGCCAGCTTTGACGCGGTCTGGATGTTCACGAATGAGGAGTAGATCGAGCATGTCACCCACCTTGTGCGCGGCGCCAAAGGATGCGCGGCCGTGTGCGGAAATGGAAGCCCCCTCGTTCTGAGGAGGGGGCAGCAGGACCCGGGGTCCGACGGCGCAAGATGCTGCGATTATAGCATGGGGGTTACCGCTTTACAAATCCACGCTTTTGCGGTATAATGGCGACAAGTCTGGCAAATACGCGTGGTTCGCTCATGCTTTCAGGGAACTCCTGCACTCTGTGCGGGTGTTTCCTTTTGTTGTTTGTGACAGTTTGCTGAACGTTCATCCGTCTACCTCAAGCTCCGGGCAGACGCCAATCTGGCGCTAGGTGTACGTCCGAGAGGGCCTCTCCAGATGGCCTGCAGGGGGCCCGCAGAGGGCTACCCGCTTTCCTGTAGGACGCTGGACTACCCCGATTGCCCGATACGACGCTCGCCAGTTCCTGCGGTTCGACTTGAGCAAATGGATGTCGCCTTATCAAGCATGATGAAGCGTGATCAAGACGGTCAAGCGGTATTGCAGACGTAGCTGCATCGAGGCTATGGAATGAAGACACAATCGACCTATCTCACGAAAGAGGGCTACGAGAAGCTGGAAGAGGAGCTCGAATATCTGCGGACCGTGCGCCGGCGAGAGGTCTCGCGGCGCCTCGAGCTGGCGCTGGAGGAGGGCCCTCTTCTAGAGAACGCGGAGCTGGAGGATGCGCGTAACGAGCAGGCCTTCCTTGAAGGGCGCATCCTGATGCTGGAGCGTATGCTGGGCGAGGCGGAGATCATTGACGAGGGCCCGCACGAATTGGTGGAAGTGGGCAGTCACGTCACAATCACGGAGGGCGGGGGATCGCCAGAGACGTACCGCATCGTCGGATCGGCGGAGGCTGACCCGACCAAGGGATACATATCGAATGCCTCGCCTCTGGGGAAGGCGTTGATGGGCTGCAAGAAGGGGGATAAGGTTACCATCGACGCCCCGGTGGGCTTGCTGGAGTTCGAGGTCATGGGGGTGAAGTAGTCACGTCTCCAGGCCGGATCGCAAGCCCACACAGGACGCCCGCAGGTCGTTCGGTGTGGGCTTTTTTGTAGCGCAGTCGGTCGGGGAATTGCGGATGACCAGGGCCGAGAAGGGTGAATGGGTGTATCCATGGAACTGACAGAGCTGCAGGAACAGCGTGTGGCGAAACTGAGACGGTTGGAGGGCCGAGGTGTCGAACCGTACCCCAACCGCGTCAAGCGCACGCACACGATCGCCGGGGCTGTCGCGGCCTTCCAGACCGCCGAGGCGTCTGACGAGGGACCGGTTGCTGTGTCCGTGACCGGACGACTGCGCAGCATTCGCACAATGGGACGGGTGGCGTTTGCAGATGTCGAGGATGGAACCGGCACGGTGCAGCTATTCCTTCGTGTGGATGAATTGGACAGCGATGTCTACGAAGCGTTCAAGGAGGACTTCGATCTGGGCGACTTCGTGGAGGCGGGGGGTCCAATGATGCGGACGCGCTCGGGGGAGATCAGCGTGCTGGTTCGGCGACTGCGCTTGATCTCGAAGGCGATCAGCCCCCTCCCGGTGACTAAGGAGAGCGAGGTGGACGGGAGGACCGTGCGCTACACGTCGTTTTCGGACGTGGAGGAACGGTTCCGGCAGCGGTACGCTGACCTGGCCAGCAATCCGGAGGTGCGGGAGGTGTTCCGCGTGCGGGCGCGGACGGTGAAGGCGATGCGGGACTTCCTGGACGAGCACGGCTTCCTGGAGGTCGAGACGCCGATCCTTCAACCAATCTATGGGGGAGCGGCCGCGCGCCCCTTCATCACGCATCACGAGCAACTGCACCAGGACCTGTACCTGCGTATCTCCTTTGAGCTGTACCTGAAGCGATTGCTGGTGGGGATGTATGATCGGGTGTACGAAATCGGGCGCGACTTCCGCAACGAGGGGGTCTCGCAGAAGCACAATCCTGAGTTCACGCAGATGGAGTTCTACGCGGCCTATTGGGACTACCACGATGTGATGGCGTTCTGCGAACAGATGGTGGCCACGATTGCGGAGCGGGCGACGGGCAGCGCGGTGATTGAGTACCAGGGCCATCACATCGATCTCACCCCACCCTGGCGGCGGGTTACGCTGCACGACGTAGCCCTGGAGGTGACAGGAGTGGACTATCTGGAACACCCAACGGCGGAGGAGCTGGCTGAGGCGATGCGGGAGAGGGGGCTGCCGACGACGCCCGATGCTACCTGGGGCTACCTGATCGACAAGGGACTGCTCGGCACGGTTGAGCCGACGCTTGTCCAACCGACTTTCGTGCTCGACTACCCCCGCGACATCTCCCCGCTGGCGAAGGTGAAGCCGGGTGATCCGACGCACGTTGAGCGGTTCGAGTTCTTCATTGGGGGGCTGGAGATGGGGAACGCATTCACGGAACTGAACGACCCGTTCGACCAGGAGGAGCGGTTCCGCGAGATGGGGCGTCTCTACGCGGAGGACGACGAAGAGGCGCACCCGATGGACGACGACTATGTCCGGGCGATGATGTACGGGATGCCGCCGAATGGCGGGTATGGGATCGGTGTGGATCGGTTGGTGATGCTGCTGACGGATCGCCCTAACATCCGCGAGGTGATTTTGTTCCCACTGTTGCGCGAGCGGGATTAGGCTGGATTGAGGACCTGGAGAATGGAAGTCCCCGGCGGGTTGCCGGGGACTTCTTTCTTGGGGTGGGTGAAGGACTGAAGTGGCAAGTCGGGTAGAAAACCCGACCTACGGTGGACGAAGGACTGAGGTCGTTGCGACGGGAAACGAAGGACTGAAGTCCTTGCTACGGTCTCCGGGTTATTGGATGGTGAATAGGCGACCCGAGCCGCGGCCAAAGACCTCCGGGAAGTAGAACTCGCGGGCGTGGGTGGGGATGACCTGGTACTCGCCGGGCCGCGTGGCGCGGAAGGTGTAGGTGTACTCGTAGGTCCCCGCCGGGAGGTAGTCAGCAAAGAGCACCACCCGGTCGTCCCGGATCTCGCTGCGGCTGTACCAACTCCACCACCAGCGGTAGAACTCGCGCCCGTATTCGCTCTCCGTCTCACGCAAGAGCGTGGGCCGCTGTTCCACCAGGCTGGTCGTCGCCAGGCTGGGGTCGATGGCCTCGGCACCGGCGGGCAGAGGATCCTCGACCACGACGTAGTAGAGATCGTGAGGGGCGACGATGGTGAGACGAACCTGAACCAGGTCCCCCTGCGCAACTTCGGTCACCTCGGGGCATTGGAGCCCGGCGTCACACGCTGGGTCGCTGTAGCGGCGGCTGACGATGACGCCCCGATTGAGGGGTTCTATCTCCTCCACGGGCAGGTAGACTTTGAGGTGGGCCGTGTAGTAGAGCCGACCGGGGCCAGGTCCGCGCCCTATCGTCAGGCGGTTGCTCGTCTGGGCGAGGAGCTCGGCTACGGCCACCTCCAGGCGGATGGGCTCGGAGACGGTACCCGGAGTGACCTGGCCGCCCTCCAGCAGCTCCTCGTTGAGCCAGACGGCGTAGTCGTAGTCCCCGCGCAGCTCGCCAGTCACGCGCATCCAGTCCGTAAGGCCCATGAGGGCCCAGGCGGTCTCGTACGTGGTCTCCCAGATCCCGTCGCGGCGCGCGACCATGAGCCAGCGGACGACGTTGGGTATGAGCTCATTCTGGGGGTCGAGGCGCGCCCAGGCATCCAGGATGACGGCGGTGGAGCGGGTGTCGGTGTTCATGGCCAAGAAGTCGTAGTCCTCTTCCTCCCAGTGGGTGCCGGTGGCACTGATGATGGCGGCGTTCTGCAGGTCGGAGAGAAGCGTGTCGATACGCGGGTCCTGAGCGTCGATCAGGTCGAGGGTCAGCGCCAGGAAGGCGCGCCCATAGTGACTCAACCTGCTGCGGTTTTCGTAGAGGCTGCCCGTGAACTCGCTCGCATCTGCCACTTGGCCGGCCTCCGCCATCACGTAGAGGATGAAGGCCTGTTGGTTCGCCTCGCGGTACGAGTTCAGCTGACGAGCCGGTAGGAGCTTGCCGCTGAGATAGGCGACACCGCGCTCGATGACATCCTGCCGCACCTCGAAGCCAGCCTGGCGGGCCTTCACCATGGCAAAAGCGACGTAGGCCGTAAGGTGCGCGTTGCTCTCGGCCTCATCGTTCTCCCACCAGCCCCAGCCGCCGTCGGCCCTCTGGCGCTGGTAGAGTTTCTTCAGTCCCTCGCTGACCAGGCCCGGGAGTTTCGCTTCGAGCTCCGGTCGGGAGAGGGGGCCCTCCAGTTCGTCCAGTGAGAGCTCTTTCAAGGCACGATAGGTCAGGACATTGGGCAAGAACCGGGAGACGATCTGTTCGGTACACTCGTAGGGATAGTGCTCCAGGTAGTCCAGCCCGTCAACCATGCCGGCCGCCAACGAGGGGTCGAGCTGGACGGAGAGCTCCCCCTGTCGATCATCATACCGGGGCGGCAGGGCAATGGCCTCAGTCCGGGCATCCTCGGCGGTCAGCTGCCCGCCGGTCCCGACGATCTCGGGAGCGGTGTAGCGGTGGACGACCAAGGTGCCGTCGGGACCCGTGGTCAGGCGTGGTCGGGCGACATCCACGTAGTCGCCGGCTATGGCCCCCATCTTCACTTCTACGTGAGGGACATCATGGACCTCGACCCACCAGTTGACCGCCGCTTCCGTGCCGTGGGGGATAAGGACCGACTGCGTCGCCGCTCCGTCGAGATCGCTCTCGACCGACTCGATGATGCGCAACCCCTCTGCCTGGAGCGTGACCTCGACATCTTGCTCGGAACCCGTGTTGTTGCTTACCAGCGCTGATAGCTGGGCCCGGTCGCCGACAACCAGGAAACGCGGCGTAGCCGGCCGGACAAGTAGCGGTTTGGTGACCAGTAGTTCGGTGGTCGCCTCGCCTACCTCAGTCTGCATCGTAACGCCAACAGCGCGGCAGACCCAGGTGGTGAGGTTGTCCGGCAATTCGATGTCGACGCTGCCCTGACCGTTCGCGTCAGTGACCACATTGGCATTCCAGAAGGCCGTGTCCTGGAACTCCTCGCGGACCTCGATGTCTGCGGGCAGGCCCTCGGCCGCCTTGCGGGCGCCCTCCGCGTCCATGGCCGGCATCTCCATGGCTTCCTCAGGGGCCGCCGCTACAGCGCCGCCACCACCGATCCCCAGGCCGCGAGCCGCGATCTCCTCCAGATCCTCCAACTGCTCCAGCATAATGCGGTTGATGGAGAGCACGAGGCCGCTAGACGTGGAGACGCCGAGGCCGCGAGGACCGTAGAACGCATCCACGATGGCAGCTTCCTGACGCGGCTTGAGGCTCAATACAGCCTTGTCGACCAGATCGACGGAGAAGGCGGCCCGGACGGGCTGGCCGGCAGCATCCCGGGCCTGGACAGCGAAGGAGACCGTGTCGCCGGGTTCCGCCTGTTCGGTGCTACGCGTAAGCGTGATGTCGAGCGTCTGTTCCACGGGCTCGACATTGAGCGCGACGTAGCCCACCTTGTGCGCCGCCGTCTGAGTGGAGGGATCAGGCCCCTTCACGATGACGGCAGAGACGTAGACGTTGGGGGCGTATTGGGCGCCGATCGGCAGCTGGTAGACCTCCGAGTTACTCTCCTGCCGCAGCACCTCCTGCCGCAGCACACCTCCACGCTCGACGGTGATCCAGGCCCACTGCTCCCCCTGGAAGGGACTGGGGATCAGGATTTCGGCGGTCTCGCCGGGGAGGTAGGTTGCCTTGTCGCTGATGAGATCGAAGCGGTCGTCGTTCTCACGCCGCCAGGAGACATCCTGCGCGTCGCTGACCCAGACCCAGGTCGAACTCCGAACCAGGCGCTCGCCGGCGTCCCGGCCTGAGGCGATGACCCTGTAGGATCCACCCGCCTCCGGCACGAAGGTGATGCGCCCCTCGGCATTCTCGGTGGTTACAATGGTGTCGGTGTGGACCAGGGTATCCTCCGTCTCCCACTCCCACCGCCCGCCCCCGCGGTCGTTCTGGACGAAGACGTTGATCCACTGGCGGCGATAGACCTCGACGTCAAGGGTCTTATCCGGAGATCTTCTGCCCGCCCAATCCACGGTCACTACATCCAGAGGTAGCTCGTCGCCGGCCTCGCCGAGGTACCGCTCCGGCGCGAGGCCGACGTAGAAGTCGCCTTGGTGGACGACGACGTCGCTTCGCCCGGAGATCGCCTGTCCGTCTCTACCGTAGGCCGTCGCCTCGATGGTGAGGCTCTGCGCTCCGGTCATCACCTCCGTGGGGATGTTGATGGTGAGATGGCCCTGGGCGTCGGTGGAGCCAGAACCGGTGAGGATGGGTTCCGGCTGCGACGGCTCGTACCACCAACACCAGCGGCAAACCCAGGGGTCATCGTTGTCGGTGAAGTCATAGCGTCCGAACTGGGCCGGCTCGAAGCGGTAGGGGGCACTGAGAACACGCCACTCGACGTTGACGTCGGCGACGGGGCCGCCGAAGAAATAGCTTACGTCGACATCGGCTCGCGTCGCCCGAGCAGAGACCACTTCCTCGTCCTCGGGGGCGACCACCACCTGGAACTCGGGCGCGCGATACGCAGCGACGGTGAACGTAGCGTGGTAGGTCGGTCGATCGGAAGCGATGCTGCCCTCGATATGGTACTCGCCTAGCGGAGCGCCCGGGTCGAGGGTGAGCTGCCCATGCACGGCGCCGAACTCATCGAAGAGGAGCGTCTCTTCATAGATCTGCTGGCCCTGGGCGTCGTAGACGCGAACCTCCGTGCCGGCCAACTCGGTGAAGAGGCTGTATCGGACGTCGTCGTCAGCGCGGAGAACCGCCCGGAAGTAGACTGTCTGCCCGGCACGGTAGATGGGACGGTCGGTGGTGACGTGAGCCCGATACTCACGCTCGTCAAACCCGCCCACCAGCCCGAAGTCCCAGGGACTGATGCCCTCCTGCCACTCCCATCCGGTCCCGCCAAGCGCGAAGGGCTCCTCGGAGACAACGTAGAGAGGCTCGCCCCCGAAAGTGTCCAGCCTGAGGCGGGCGACACCGTCGGCGTTGGTGGTCCCCGTGCCCACGGACTCGTAGCCGGTTGGCCGCGCTGTCAAACGGAGGTCAGCGACGGGCAGGCCGGTACCCAGGTCGGTGGCCCATACCAACATCTCGTCCCTGCCGGTCTTGAGGGTCAGGTTCGATTCCGAGACGACCAGCAGCTTGCGCTGGCGCCAGCGCTCGTATTCGACGTTGGGCGCGCTCACCTCCAGCATATAGACGTCGGGCTCCAATAGCCCCCCACCCTCGACCAGGTCAACGCGCGCGTGTCGTTGCTCGTTGAGGGGGGCCTCCACGTCGATCGACCAGCTGCGCAGGGGCGCGCCGATGGGATTGTAGTCCCACCAGTCCTCCTGGGCATAGAAGAACTCCTCAAGACCGATGCGGTACAGAGCCAAGTCGACACGGCTCACGTTGAGATGACCGACGAACATCTGGGGCGGCTGATAGGCGTCGTAGGTGCCGATCATGCCGGGCACGTCCAACCGGACGAACGGATCGAGCGCTGCGGTGCGGAAGCGGATGGTCGACCACCACGGATCGCCACTTGCACCCTCGCCAATGGTGTTGCCGCAAGGATCAGCGATATCGGGGCCAATGCGCACCTCGTAGTCAGTGGACGGCTGCGCACCGAAATCGAAGACGAAGGCATTGTCATAGGACCGGAAGTAGGTGAACACACGGGCCGGTGAGATCGGTGGCGTCATGCTTATGTTGGGCATCACGGACCCTGGATCAATAGGTGCGTTGAAGACGATCTCAAAGGCCATATAGGGATCTGCGTCATCCTGTCCGTCGTATGGACTGGTGCGAACGATCTGAGGTAAGGGCACGGTGGTGAAGGTCCATTCGTAGGGGCTGCGCATACCCTCGCCGCCGGCCGTGCTCTGCACCCCAGCCTCGACGCGTGCAACGTAGAGGGTATCGAAGCTAAGTTGCTCGGCGGGCGTGAAGGTGAGCGTGTTTCCCGCGACCTCGACGTCGCCGTCGACCGCGACGCCCCCTCCGCTCAATACGAAGGCCTGCTCAGCTGAGGCTGGGTCCACGGCGATATCGAACTGCACACTCACAGCGGGCTCCACGGAGATCAGATCGCCGTCGTCCGCCGGCCACACCCAGGTCACGGTAGGCGGCTTAGTCGCGAACGACCACTCGTAGGCTCCCGCTAAGACACCCCCGGTCGTATCGGTCAGCCCGGGCTCGATAGCGGCGCTGTAGGTCGTGCCGCCGGCCAACGGTTGGTCGGGCGTGAAGACGTAGATGGAGGTGTTGATCCACTCGCCGGTGCCAGGAACCGCGGGCTCAAGGATAAGGGGCTGGGGCAGCTCCCCGAAGGCGGGATCAGACACGGCCGTCAGTGGGACGACCGGCCGATTGAACACCACCGTGATCTGGCCGTCCGCCTCCACGTCTGCCGCGCCGGCGGTGGGGACAGTCTGAGCCACTTCAAGGTAACCGACGGTGCGAAACCTGAAGCGGTAGTCGTCCTCGAGGGACTGACCATCGGATGCCTTGGCTTCCGATCCGACGGTCACCTGATACTGGGTATCTCGCTTGAGATCACGAGCAGCCTTGAAGCGCACGGTGTTGTCACCGGACCAGTCGAGGCTACCGGACACCGCCGGGCTGATCTGGAAAGCAGATTCAACCGCGGCCCGATCCATGGGCCGATCGAAAACCAATTCGACGGTACCGTCGGGCGGCAGCTCCGCGCCAACCTCTGGGGACCGCTGAACGACGATGGGTGCAGCGGCACGAACGGGCGGCGGCGTTGGGGAAGGCTCAGGGGGTGACGTGGGCACGCGCGAGGGCGTCGGGACTGACGTCGGCTCTGGCGTCGGTTGGGGTCCGCAAGCCCCAAGCAGCAGGCTGACCAACACAACCAATGTCAACACGTTATAGACGGATCGTTTCCACATCGAGGCAACCTCCCAAGCATAGGCACCGTTGGTGCTGCGAAAAGTCGTCGACAGGACCGCCGGGCTACGCCGTCCTTCCCTCGGTTTCAAGCCCGGTTGGCTCACCGAGGTAGCTCACTCACGTCGCCGAACTCGCTGCGACGGGGGCTCTCTCAGCGTTTGGAGGACGCGTGTGAGACGGGCTTTCCCCGGGGTCGACCGGAACGGCGGACCCTATTGGTGGCAACTCAAGTATAGCACCGGAGCCTGCAGCGCGAAAGCGCGCAGGTCGCGGCGCTCATGATAGACGCTCCAGGACGCTGGGAGGTTCCAGAGCACGACGGTGCGGGATGCACAGGTGCCCGAACCGCAGGCTGTTGCGCGCCGGACAAGCCGCAAGTATAATAGCGTGAGTCTTCAGCCACGGCACGTTCACGCAGCGATTGGGCTCTCGATGATCCAATCGAAACTCGAGTTCCGCAGGCCAATGCAGCGGGGGCGCTCCCTGCCGCGCTCGCGACGTGGTGCGCCGGGACGCGGCCGAGTGGCTCCCCGCGTCTTCAAGTCCATGAGAACACCTCTCAAACCCTGTTGGGAGCTCCGGAGGACCTGTGGGAACGCCCGGTCCTTCGGCATGAGTGCATGCATCTGGAACCCCAGGTGGACTATCCGAGTCCGCCTGGTATCCGGCAGCGATTCTGCTTCCTTGGCAGAGTAGTGACGCGCTTGTGGGCGTCGCTAGCGATCGTGATCGAATAGACGTTCGCGGGGACGGACTAGGCCCGAGGAGGATCTGCGATGAGGAAAAGAAGAGCACGATACGCCGCACTGGTGCTAGCGATAGTCTTGCTTCTAGCGGGCATCGCGCTGACCCAGACTGAGAGCGTCAGCTCGGCCCTCCGCAGCGCGGGCTACGACCTGACGTGGTGGACGGTCGACAGCGGCGGCGGGACCATGAGTGGCAGTGGGTACGAGCTAACGGGCACTGCCGGACAGCCGGATGCTGGCCCCGCGCTGAACAACGGTCGGTACACGCTGTTTAGCGGGTTCTGGGCTGGACCACGCGAAGTGCCGCCGGCCTGCCCTGTCCCACTGACGGGGGTGAGCGTGAGCGGCCCCGTGTCAGGACTGACGGGAGAGACACTGGTGTTCTCTGCCACTGTCCAGCCGGCTACCGCGACCGCGCCCATCTCGTACACATGGTCAACGGACGGACTGTTGGGCGGGCAGGACACTCCCAGCGCCACATACCGCTGGAGCAGCGCTGGGGACAAGACGGTGCAGGTCACAGCGCGCAACTGTGGGGGCCAGGATTTCGGTGATAGCCAATCGGTCAGCATCACGGCCGCTGACGACGGCACCTGCGCGAATCCGCTGCCGCTGGCCTGCGGTCAGCAAGTCGCAGGGAATACCGTCGGCCGAGCCGGCAACATCCCGAGCTACACCTGTTCAGGGTGGAACGAATCGGGCCCGGAGTCCATCTACGCATTCAGCCTGGGCACGGGCGGAACCTACACGGTGTCCGCCGGAATCGGCGGGATGCCGGTGGACCTGGACGTGTTCCTGCTCTCCGACTGCGGCGCCGGGCAATGCCTCACGCCCAGCTCCTACGGCAATTTCGCGGCAACGGCCTCTGAGGTGGTTCCAGGCACCTACTACGTGGCTGTGGATGGCTACTACGGCGTGGCGGGACCCTACACACTGACGCTAACGTGCACGCCGGCCGGCATTTGCGATCAGCCCCTGACAGGGGTTCACCTCAGCGGGCCGCCATCGGGCGCGGCGGACCAAGACCTGGTCTTCACCGCGAGCCCGATACCAGGCGGCGCCACGGGGCCGATCATCTACACCTGGTCGACGGACGGCCTGGTCAGCGGACAGGGAACGGCGAGCGCGACGTACCGCTGGGGCAGCTTCGGAAGCAGGTCCGTCCAGGTGACCGCCCGCAACTGCGGTGGCGAGGACTTCAGCGACAGCCAGCTGGTGGATATCGGCCTGGGTTGCGCCGAGGTCACCGGGGTGGATTTGACCGTGTTGACAGCCGGGAAGCTGTTCACGGACACTGTCGTCGCGTTCAGCGCCGACATCACGCCGGACAGTGCCGAGAAGCCATACAGCTACACGATTGACTTCGACGACGGTCATTCGTTGGCATCTACAAGCAGCGCGGACCCGCTGGTCGCTCCTCTGTCGCATACATTCGACACCGTCGGCACGTACGACGTGACATTCAAGGCCTGGAACTGCGATATGATGGAAGGAGAGGCGACGGTTGACTCGGTGCATGTGGAGGTGGTTGCACCCCCGCCACCCTGCGAGGAGGTCACAGGAGTGACGCTCTCGCTGATAACCACGGGTGACATCTTCACCGACACTGTCGTCTCGTTCAGCGCCGACGTCGCCCCGGACAACGCGACCAAGCCTTACACTTACAGCATCGACTACAGCGACGGCTATTCCGTGACATCCGCCAGTAGCGAGGACCCGCTGACCACGCCCCTTGACCACACCTTTGTCACCAGTAGCACCTACGACGTGGAGATCTTGGTCTGGAACTGCGAGATGGCAGAGGGGGAGGCCGCGCAGGGATCGGCACAGCTGATCGTGAAGGGGTACGGCCCAGCTGACAGGTACGTCTACTTGCCGCTGGTCGTTCGCAACGACTAAACGGCTGGCTCGACGACGCGGGCCCTGCGGCTGTGGGGCTCGTTGGGTTCAGCCGAACCCAGTCGTATAGTGGGCCGGGCTAGGTGCCAGCGGGCCGTCGAGGGCGTTGCGTAGGGCCTATCCAAGCGCCTCTCGAAGATAGGGCTCGCAGCGCAGGAGCGCGAGCGCGCTGAAGCCATCTCCTATTTGGCCGCTGCGTGCCATCTCCAGAGCCTCGTCAACTGGCACTTCGTGCACCTCGATGATCTCACTGGGCTCGCGGTGTGGCTCGCGATCGAGGCGGACGCCGCGCGCCAACACAATGTGATAGACAGCATCGATGATGCTGGTCCCGGGACGGAATGAACCGATGTAGCAGAGGTCGTCGCTGGTCCCCCCGACCTCCTCGACCAGCTCCTGCCTTGCGAGCTCGATAGGACTGCCTTCGAAGTCGTGGAACCCACCGGCAGGCACTTCCCAACACCAGTCGTCCATGGTGTAACGGAACTGCCGGATGAGGACGACGTGGCCCTCAGTGGTCAGTGGGACGACCCAGACCGCGCTGACACCTTCTATGTAGACATAGGGCGCGATCCGGCCGTCGGGCCAGCGCACCAGGTCGTTGCGCAGCCTGAACCACGGGCATTCGAAGGCCTGATCTGTCTCGATCAGCTTCCACCCGAAAGCGCTGCTATTGGGCTTCTCAATCTCGGACAACGCGGCTCCTAGTTATGGACCGACGATCATGGTCAGCACTGCCCCAAGGGCCAGCAGCACACCAGCCCCCCGGATGAACTCCAGAATGGTGACCAGACAGCCCCAGCTCGCGACCAGCGGCCTGACGTCCTTCCACTCGTCGTCGGCCGTGCGCGTTGCGGCGTCCTCGCCCACTATGGTTCGATAGACATCTCGCGCCCGGCCCTCGGCTACCCTGATCGCCAGATGCGCAACCACGGCGGCCGCTGTGCCGAGCAGGCAGACCAGGGGTGCACGGCCCATCAGCTCTGCCGCCGAATCCGGTAGATTGCGAATAGGGCGATGCCGATCCACACCACGTTTACGCCGACGGATGGGTAGGCACCGTAGTGGAGCGAGTTGACAATCACAAACACACCTCCGAGCAAGTTTAGCAGCTGATAGGCCATTGCGTCGCCCTCCAGCCTCTTCGTGGAAACCAGCGCGTAGGCGCCGACAAGGCACGCGGCGCCGATCCAACCGACGATGTCACTCAAGAGGTTCATTGACATGGCTCTGCTCCAGTGTCCGCCGCGAAGCCGGCGTCAAGGCCTGGTCCCCGCGAATAGAGGTCAAAGCGAGGATTATATACCTATCCGGAGCGCCACACAAAAAAGCCTCCATCCGGCCACGTTGACCCAGGTTGGGTGGCCCTGGCTCCTGCAGCCGTAGTATTCCGGTTGCCCACGTTGCGTATGCCAGTAGAATGGGTGGGACGCGCCTGTCGAGGGAGCGGGGGCTGCCCGTTGCAGGCACACGGTCGATCCACGATACACACGCGATAAGATCACAGGCCCGTCCACCTGATGACCATCTGCGCCGGGCGTGAATGACATACCGGGAAAGGTGGACTTGCAGCGAAGGGGGAGACACCTATGCATTGGCACAAGAAATACGCTCGCGAGGCACTGACCTTCGACGACGTCCTGCTGGTCCCAGCCGAGTCGCGCGTCCTGCCTCGCGAGACAGACGTGAAGACGCGTCTGACGCGCAACATCGCGCTGCACTGTCCGATCGTCAGCGCCGCTATGGATACGGTCACGGAGGCTCAGCTTGCCGTTGCCATAGCCCGCGAGGGCGGCGTCGGCATCCTCCATCGAAACATGGCGATCGACGACCAGGTGCGGATGGTGCAGACTGTGAAACGCTCCCAGAGTGGGATGATCGTGGACCCGATCACCCTGCCGCCGGAGCGGCCCATCCGAGCGGCCCTGCAGGTGATGGCTCGCTATCGCATCTCCGGGATACCCATAACCGCGGGGGACGGCCCACTGGTTGGCATCCTGACCAACCGCGACTTGCGGTTTGAAGAGGACCTAGACCGGCCTATCAGCGATCTGATGACCAGCGAAGACTTGGTCACCGTACCCGTGGGCACGACGCTGGACGAGGCCAAGCAGATTCTGCACCAACATCGCATCGAGAAGCTATTGGTCGTGGATGATCACAACAGACTGCGCGGCTTGATCACTGTCAAAGACATCATGAAAAGGATCGAGCATCCGACTGCCTCCCAGGATGCGCTGGGAAGGCTGCGCGTTGCGGCCGCCGTCGGGACACAGGCGGACTACTTCGAGCGCGCTCACGCATTGGTGGAGGCTCAGGTGGATGCCCTCGCCATCGACTCGGCCCATGGGCACGCTAAGGGCGTCCTGGACGCCCTGGAGCGGTTGAGAGAGCGGTTCCCCAGCACCGACCTCATTGCCGGCAACGTCGTCACGGCGGAGGGAACCCGTGCTCTTGTCGACCGGGGGGCGGACGCAGTGAAGGTGGGCGTGGGTCCCGGTTCTATCTGTACGACGCGCGTGGTCACGGGCGTCGGTATGCCGCAGATCACGGCTGTGACAGAATGCGCCGCCGCCGCCAGGCCACTCGGAGTACCCATCATCGCCGATGGTGGTATCAAGTACTCAGGGGATGTGGCGAAGGCGATTGCGGCGGGAGCGGACAGCGTGATGATTGGGGGCCTCTTCGCAGGTACCAGGGAGAGCCCGGGAGAGAGGATTCTGTACGAGGGCCGAACCTACAAGGTGTACCGGGGCATGGGCTCTCTGGGGGCCATGACCAAGCGGACGGCCGACCGATATTTCCAGGACGACACGCCGAAGCTGGTGCCTGAGGGCATAGAGGGGATGGTGCCCTACAAGGGGCCGCTGAGCGACGTGGTGTACCAGCTCGTTGGCGGCCTGCGCTCCGGCATGGGGTACTGCGGGTGTCGAACCCTCGGCGAGCTACGCGACCAAGCGAGGTTCGTGCGGATTACGTCCGCCGGCCTGAAGGAGAGCCACCCGCACGACGTGATGATAACGAAGGAGGCGCCCAACTACGAGCGGCGGTAGGTCGAGCGGTCAAGAGGTCTCAGCTCCGGTAGGATGTCTTGGTCGTGGATGCGAGGGGTCCAAGCAGAAATGGAGGCAGCGCGACATGCCCACTGAGGATGGGCTGGCGAGTGGAATGAACAAACACGAAGCTTCGTTCGAGGCGTACTCCTACAGGACGAGCAGCCGATTTGGTAGCCGCGTGAGGGTGTTTGTCGATGACGGGAACGTGACAGTCACGGGCCCTCGAGTGGGTGTGCTCGTCCATCGCGCATGGATCGTGGCGCAGGTAGCCCTCTTCTGGGCAACGATTCCTGCCCTTGTGGCGGCGGCCGCCCTGTGGGACTGGCGGTTTCTCGCGCTTGCGCTAGGGCTTCAGGTCGTGCACTGGGCGCTGGGGACGTTCGGAGCAGTGTCCTTCTGGGAACTGGCCAACGTCAACGCCTTCACGGCAGGTCGCGCAGGCGAGACCACCGAGTTTCGAGTGAGCGATGTGGAAGACGTGAGAATCGGGCGCGGTTGGGCGCGGCGTGGCCTGTGGCTGGCCATACCGCTCTACGTGCCGGGGTTGAACCAGATGTCAAAAGGGTATTGCGTGTCGTTCGAGGCACCGGACAGACAGACGGGTAGGGATGCCGTGTATGCGCTGCACATGCGTACGGAGGAGGAAGCAGAGACACTCGCGGAGCTCCTGGGAGAGCAGTAAGTGGTCGGCCGGGGGGACGGTTGGCGCTGGCCCGTAGCCGTGCGCCGTCACCTGGCCCTCCCTCGATTGTGATGGCATGACTGTCTACTGAGCGAGTTGACGTCACCATGTGCACGACTGCTCTGAAGGTGTCTGCTTTCCTGACTGGCCTCGTGATGACTGGTGAGGCGCTGGCGCTCGCCATCGGCATGCACGTACTGAGCTCGGAAGGCAACCCGTGGGTAGCGCTCAAGAACGACGCCTTTCTCGTGCTTGACGTGATCGCAGGCCTAGTTCTTGTCGGCGCGGCAGTGAGCGGAAGGCGGTTGCAGACGTCCGGCTGGGTGTATGCTGTGTGGTTCATCTCACTGGTTGCCCACGGGTATCGTGAGTGGGAGTATCTGGTCCGTGCGGACAACGCGTTCTGTGCGAACGGCCCGCTCTTCGCCGTGAACAGCGTCAAGCTCATCGGACTGCTGGTGGCCGGTGCCGGCGCTGTTGCGATGAGGATGGTTTCAGGCAGCTGAGGGTTGAAGTGACCCCCAAAGACTGGACACTTTTCAGGCCATTCTTAGTTCCAAGTCGAGGACGAGAGTATGCTCCTCTCGCCACTGGGCCTCGAATTCGGCCGGGGTGAGATACCCCAGCGAAGA
>JASFVG010000044.1:0-17226 GCA_050049955.1 Anaerolineae bacterium
GGGTGATGAGGACGGCGGGGGGGGCAATCCCCTGTGGGAGGAGATGCTGGCCGTAGCGCAGGCCACCGATCCCACGGTCCTGCTGAACGTCACGCTCAACCAGCGTCGGGACATCACCGGCGTCTTTTGCGGCGACCTGCTCGCCGCCCACCGGGAGGGCGTGGCCTTCGCTCGAGGGACAGCCCTGCAGGCCGTGGCGCACCCCTTCGACATCGTCATCACCTCCAACAGCGGCTACCCCCTCGATCTCAATCTCTACCAGGCGGTCAAGGGGATGTCGGCCGCCGCGCAGATCGTCCGCCCCGGCGGGGACATCGTCGTCGCCGCTGAATGCTGGGATGGGATTCCCGACCATGGTGAGTACAAGGCCATGCTGTGGGAGGCCAGCACGGCCCGGGAGCTGTGGGACACCGTCACGGCCCCAACCTTCCGCCGTCACGATCAGTGGGAGGCGCTGATCCACGCACGGATCCTCCTCAAGGCCAACGTGCACCTCTACGCCGGTGGTCTGAACGACGACGAGATCCGGCGCGCACTGCTGACGCCTTGCCGGTCGATCGAGGAGACGGTCGAGCGCCTGCGCGGTAGCCACCCGGATGCGACCATCGCCGTGCTGCCCGACGGACCGCAGACGGTACCCTACTTGACGGCGGACGACTGACGTTCGACGATGGCGCCTGGACGACCGGCGATGGATGATGGACGATGGACCACGTGCTTTGGCCGTAGCATCTGCCGTCAATCGTCTGTCGTCTCGCGCCCGTAGGCGACCATGGCCAACCGAGACACACTGGCACCGCTGCTCTATCGCCCCGTGACCCCCGCGGCAGCGCGAGTACTGATTCGAATTCACGACTCTGGAGAAAAGCGTGACCAAGAGAAGTGTGTCCGTCGTTGTTGCAGTCGTAGCAATGGTCCTGGCCGCTCTGGCGTCCGGACGGAGCACACTCGAGGTGCGGCCTGCCCCGGAGTCGGTGGGCACGCCCCCGCAGGAGCCTACAACGGAACCAACCGCCGCACCCAGCGGCGCATCGCGTGCCAGTCCATCCCCTGACGGCTCCCAGGTCACGGTCAACGACCTCACGCTGGTGGTGCTGCAGGCCACACGACCCGCCGACCAGATCGTCGCGGGCGGGAGCCGGCTCAACCCCACGCCGGAGCCCGGCCAGGAGTACGCGCGTGACCGTGAGGGCGACCTGCGACAAGGCCGAGGATGAGGCCTGCTCCATCGGCCCGGCGCTGCACCTCGACGTGATCGGCTCCGGCATCATCGCGCACGATCCGCTGCTGTTCGTCGCCGGGGTCGGAGACCGACTCGAATCCGCCGAGTTCTACGGTGGCGTGACCGTCTCTGGTGCCGTCTTCTTCTGTGGGCACGGACGAGACAGACCTGGCCTTCAGGCACCGCAACGTCCTTTGCACTGCCGAGGCCTTCCTGGCCCTGCCGTAGGCCCGGCTTGTCAGCCGACGAGCTACGGCAGCAATCAGCCGCTAGAGCGACCGAAGGCATGCGGCGGCGCCTGGGGTCGGTGCCCAAGGTCTCCGGACCCGTCCGCAGACACGCTCACGCGTGCAGGCACCGATTCAGGTCCTGCTGGCTGATCAGCATCTTACGAACAGATGGGAACTGCCTACGGCGATCCGTCGCGCCGTCGCATTTGCCGCAGCACGACAGCGTCCAGACCACCAAAGACCACAGTGCGATGTTCAAGCGAGACGAGCTAGGGCGCAAGCACGACGAGTTCTCCACCGTGGCGACGATAGCAAGGGAAGAAAGGATGTGATGGGAGACAAGTGGCGGTGCAGGGCGAACGTCGTCTGAGCAGTCATCGATCCTCGGAAGGAAAGGGGTAGTCCAGTCAGAGCCGGGTTCACCGCACCGTGCGGTCGTTGCTTCGCACTGCAGCGAGGGGAGGCACCGGAGAGGCGGCCTTTTCTGTGTCATTCTACGCCCACGATCTTGTAGCTCCGGTTGTCATAAAGTGTGGAAAATCGGGTCGGCGTATCACTATACAGTATTGCGTAGGATATGCCATACTTGGACTGTAGAGCCCGGATTGTTGCATCACTGATAGCCCTGAAATCCGCGTCCATTTCCTGAGCAGCTGCAAAACCCCTCGCTGCGGGCACACCGTAGCAGTCGAAAAGCCTCTGTTGCCACTCGAGCATAGCTTCATCTTGAAATGGAAAGGCCTTGAAATCCACGACTATAGCTCTTTCAGCGATCAATCTGAACTGTCCAAACGAAGGAGGGCTAAGGAACACTGCGTCTTGCGGAGTGTTACGGCGTGCCCACTGCGCCGAGTCGATATTTGGTCCCTCTAAGTCAGATAAGCGAATCACGGGCTCAAACCCTGGCAGCTTCCCCCGTAAGGGAGGTACCTGCAAGGCTCCCCCGAAGAGCACGAATACCCACACAGCTGTCGCTAAGACGACGAGCTCGGTCGCTTGCCAGCGGTTACGCCAGTGTGCGTTTGCGGACACCGCCATGAAGACGAAAGTGAGAAAAAGGAGCGCTTCCTCAGGAGATGGCTCGGACAACAACGCCATAGAGGCTACCACCAGCACGAGAACAGGGCCGGGCGCGAAAAAGCGACTAAGTGAGAGCGAAGCCGTCTTGACCCACTTCCGTGCCCATTTGGCCAAGAAGGCAACACCAACAGTGATTGGCGAGACAACACTGATGAGGAGCAAGTAGGCGTCAAACTGGTCGCCCTTCCTGAGCAAGGAGGCTATTGTTCCTGATATCCAGATGAGGCCCAGCCACTTGACTAGTCCAACCAGACGAAAGATCTGGGCAGTCGTGAAGAGCCGGGAAGGCACTAGCTCAACAAAGACATAGCCTCCGACACAGAGAGCCAGGATTGTCCCGACAAGGATTGGCATTTGGTTGTGGCGATATCCGTCCGGAGCGCGCTCTCTCCACCAGTGCCAGGAAATGCCAAGCGCCACGAGGAACAAGACAAGCTGCAAGTAGTCCAGTCTGCCAAAGGTGCTAGGGCAATAATGATGCGGGTGCCTGAAGTAGGCCACGATACTGACGAATCGAGCCGACTGAATCGCGCCAGCGGCAGTCTGATAGGGAACCAATGACAGTGCCGCAAAGGCGAGCAGTAGGAACGCCGCGCCGAGCATTGGGACCCAGTCAACAGTATCCGCGAACGGGTTCTCTTCACGTCTAGCAGCAAGTGCCCAGGCGGCCCCCAATGCAAACAGCGCAACTACTCCTGTCTCGAGACCAATCAAGGGGTGCACGAGGGAAGCAAGACCGGCTGACACAGAAAGAACTACAGGGCGCTGTCGGAAGCCGGACCATAGTGACAGGAGAGCCACAGGCCAGGCTAGCGTGCCAGGCAACAGGTAGTCGGTGGATAGGGAATCGCTAGCACCCAGTCTGAATGTATCGACACTCATCACTAGGCAGACGGCAAGTAGACCAGCTAGATTGGAATCGTTGAATAGGTCTCGGGCGAAGAGCCCACTAATGACTGCCAGGAGGGCATTGCCGAGAAGAGTGAGAGCCAGGCAAACGACTGGCAGGGGCAGAACGCGGGCCAGCAAGGCAACCAGATGAGCAAAGTAGTACCTTGGCCCAAAGACAGCACTCGCGTTGGTGAAGAAATCCTTGGAAAGGTAGGAGCTATCCAGCGTGCGCTTGACAATCGGCAACTGCTCAATGTGGTCGCCGCTTCCGTATCTATATCCGACCAAGGTGGCAATCACCGCTGCGGCAACTGCCAGTGTGATTACGTCTCTCCTGGCTAGATTGTCCGACCCACGCGTTCGGAGGGAAGTCAATTCCAACAGCAAGAAAGTTGCGCCCAGGGCTAGGAGAAATGCCCCACCACGCAGAGCCAGAAGCCTATAGACTTGCAGACTCTGCATTCCCGAATAGGTGAGGTTGTGGTCTGAAGAGAGATATCTCGTGGCGAAATCAGGGGAGACCAGTACTCCAATGAAGACACCCATCATTCCCGTAGCAAGGAAGACGTAGTTTAGGTTCTTCATCTGGTGGGTTCGATTCGGGGAGAGAAAGAGAAAGTGGCGACGGCGTGATTTGAACACGCGACCAAGGGCTTATGCGTCCCACCGCCCATTTCCTGGCAGCCCCATCCCGACATCACTCCCATGCGCAGAGCTGTCAAGCAAGAAGCACACTCGGTCAAAAAGCACTTCAGCCAACCGCCTCGCATACCCACATAGTGAAGCAGACGCCCATTTCATCAATCCTCTCCTCCCTCGAGACGATGAATTCGGCTGGGTCCAGTGCATCCAAAAGAGCTCGACGTGCCTCTCTTCCGCCTGGCACGCCTGCGTCCCGTACGACGATGAGCCTACCCGCGGGGCGTAGAATGCGACGAATCTCACTCAGCCCGCGGGCCTTGTCCTGCCAGTGGTCGAACGAGTCGAAGGCCAGTACGACATCCGCCGCAGCATCATCCACGGGCAAGTCCTCGGCAGGACCCAACTGGAACTCGATCTGCGCCGCGGCTGGATGGCTCGCCGTCAGCTCTTGGGCAAGCTCGATCATTCGTGGCACGGGATCGACGCCGACAAGACTCCCTTCGGTCACCGCGGATGCGGCGTGCCGCAGGGCCGAACCAGTACCGCAGCCAACGTCCACGACCGCAGAGTCGGGCTCGAGCCCCAGGGCCTCCACCGCGAGCCGGTTCGTGGCGTACTCACCGTAATTGGCCGCGTACCACTCAGCTGCCTCGGCATCCCACGCGGTCATCGGCTGGATCTCTCCTCAGTCGTCAGGCTGCTGCGCATCCGCCTACGTGGCACATCAGATGGCCCCGTTCCTTTCGAAGGGTCAGACTGACCTAACCGCATGCTCACACATCTACCAGAGATCGGTGGTACGTTACGGGAAACAGGGATTGGTTCCGCCTGGGGGGTATCGCTATGGATGCGAGGCGAAAGAGAAGAATGAGTGGCGACGGCGTGATTTGAACACGCGACCAAGGGCTTATGAGTCCCCTGCTCTACCACTGAGCTACGTCGCCGTACTACGACAACGGGCGCCTCTCAGCGCCCGTTATGTCGTCAGGTAGCGGGGCCAGGATTCGAACCTGGGACCTCCGGGTTATGAGCCCGACGAGCTGCCACTGCTCTACCCCGCAACGTGCACGGGATTATAGCGCGATTCCAACGGGATGTCAAGTTGCGGTCGTGCAGCCGTCAGGGGCCGAAGAAGGCCTCCCACCAGACCACCCAGAATGGCTTGTCCTTGGGTAGTGTAGCAGCATCGCCCTGCGGCTGGGCCTCTGGCGTCGCCGGCGGGTTCCCTGCTTCCAACGTACCCACAGGGATCACGACCACCTCGCCCGGCTTGGCCATCCTCGCCTCTTCCCGGGCCCACTCCTCGACGTACGTGTCCGTCTGGACGTACTCCAGAGTCGCTGTCAGGTAGCCGGCGATCGCCTCCTGGGTTGCCACCGCCTGCTCCAACTCCGTGATCTCCTCGCGCAGATCCTGGGCCAGCCTCAACTGCTGCGCGAAAGCCCAACCAAGTCCTCCCACGATGAAGAGGACGAGGACGATACCAGCGCTGATGAAGACGCGGACACGATCGACCTTGGGACGCGACATCTACACCCCCGGAAATGGGAAGCACTGTGCAGACCTTGGCGCCCATGGTACACCAGGGTTGGTCAGAGGTCAAATTGAGGCACGGCCCAGAGAAGACAAATCCCGAGACGTAGGTCATCTCGGGAGAAGAGTGCCGAAGGTGGGAGTTGAACCCACATGGGCATGAAGCCCACTGCGCCCTGAACGCAGCGCGTCTGCCTGTTCCGCCACTTCGGCCGGATGCCCTCTGCGGGCAGAGGATATTCTACACCAAACGCGTTCCTTGTCAAATGCTGTCAAGCAAAGGGCCGCAACTTGGGCTTCGCGGTCTGGCCCGCCGCGCAGCGACGGGCGGGATTGCTCCACTTCGCTACTACTGCTAAGGAACTCGTCATTTCGAGGAGCCTGCCCCGAGCGCGGTCGAAGGGACCGTAGGCAGTCGCCTGTGGTGAGCGGCTCAGCCGTGCTGAGCTTGCCGAACCAAGGAATCTCGCTTGTCGCGACCGGGGGATTCCCCCGCTTCGCTTCGCTCCAGTCGGAATGACGGCTGATGGCGAAGCCACTAGCCAGGCAGTTTGCGGCTTCGTTGGGGATCGGCAGGGGGTGGGCGGCGGGCCGGCTTACTAAGCGCTAGCGGCGCGCTAGCGGCGGACTTCGGCCTCGCTGACGAACACTCGGCGGTGGACGATCCACCAGTTGAGGACCGTGCGGAAGCGGTCCGACGGATGCATCAGGGGGCCGATCTGGACGTCGTTGATGCGCTCGTCAACGCCGTAGGTGTAGACCGGCACGTAGAGGGGAAGCGCAGGTAGCTGGTCAGCGAAGATCTCCTGGAACTCATTGTACAGCTCGGTCCGGGTGAAGCGGTTGGGCGTCACGCGTGCCCGCTCGATGACCTCGCTGATGCGGCGATGGGCAAACCCGGCGTAGTTCTGCCCCGCCGCGATCTGCGTCTCGTGCCAGAAGGGGTAGGGATCGGGGTCCCCGGGAAGCCTGAGGTGCACCAGGGCCGCCTGGAAGTCGCGGCTCTCCAGGGCTTCCGGAACCTCGGCCTCTGGCACGGTGACCACCTCAACGTCGATTTCGACAGCCGCCCATTGCCGGGCAAGCATCTCGGCCACTGCCTCACGCTGCGGATCGTTGGAGGTGAGGAGGGTGAAAGCCAGTACCTCCCCCTCCTTGTGCCGAACGTCGGAGGTCAGCGTCGCCTGTGTCCATCCGGCCTGGTCCAGCAGGGCGCGAGCCCCCTCGCGGTCCTGGCGGTAGGTTGGGCGGCTGGCACTGAACGCCCAGGTTCCGGGCAGGACGGGCCCGCGGCTCACCATAGCCTGACCGTCAAGTACGTCCTCAATGATGCGCTCGCGGTCCAGGGCCACCATGAGCGCCTGCCGCACCTCCTTCTCGGCGAGGAAAGGCGCGTCATCACTGTCGAGGTTGAGGAACACCATAGCGTACTCTGCGATCTGAGCCGTGAACAGATTGAGGTCGGGCAACCCCGCGGCGCGCGCCAGGTCAGCCGGCGCCACCCGGGAGACGCCCTGGACGTCCCCCTCCTCGTAGGCTCGGAGGGCCGCCCGGTGGCTGGGGTAGAAGCGGAACTGGATGCGGTCCAGATACGGGCGGGCCCGATAGTGGCGGGGGAACTGCTTGAGGATCACGGAGACGATGGCGCCATCCTCCGTCTCAATCTCCTCCACCTGGAATGGCCCGCTCCCGACCGGCGCGAGATTGAAGTCACACGTCGGCAGGTCGCGCGCGTACGTGCCTGCCATCGAATGCGAGGGGACGATGCCTACCGTGGTGTGGTCAAGAAACGGCGCGTAGGGTTCCGCCAGATGGAACCTGATGGTGCGCCGATCCACCTTCTCGATCTTGACGGTGCGCCAGACGTTGGCGCCCAGCTCCGGAGGACCGGGGAATTCCGGGTCCTGCAGCAGTTTGATGGTCAGGATGACGTCGTCGGCCGTCACGGGCGACCCATCGTGCCAATAGGCGTTTGTGCGCAACTGGAAGGTGTAGCTCTTGCCATCTCCAGAGATCTCCCAGCCGCTCGCCAGGTCGGGCTCAACCTCGCCCTGCGCGTTGAAGCGTGTCAATCCACTGAAGATAAGCGAGCAGAGGTCCTGGTCAGGCGGGTTGAAGCCGCTGAGGAGGGGATTGAAGTGGCGGGGATAGCCTGCCACACCCTCCACGTAGGTGCCTCCGTAGCCCGGTCGCAGTACCGTCGTATAGTTGATGGCCAGATGGGTGAGCAGGACCGCCAACAGCACCACGCCTAGCAGGATCAATAGTATCTGCCAGCGGATGTAGCGGGTCATAGGCCTGGGGTAGTTCGGGCCGTCAAGCTGTGACAAGTCACAGCGCCCCGGGAGTAGGATCCCGAGGCGCCTTTCGCACAGCGGACGTGGGTTGGACTAGCCGGTGACAATGACGTTGATCAGCGTGATGAGGAAGAAAGCAATAGCAAGGCCGATGGTGATCTGGAAGATGGTGCGCTCCAGCCCGCGTCGCTTCTGGTACATAGCGCTGCCCGTACCGCCAAAGACGCTGCCCCCCATGTCTCCGCGGCGTGCCTGCAGGAGGATCACCGCCACCAGCGCCACGCTGATCACAATCTGAGTGATGTTCAGATAGACTGCCATAATGTAGATACTCCCGATATGTTTGAACCTGATCTTTGTCCGGAGTATGGATTATAGCACGCCCGCCGCGTGCCAGCAAGGTCAGGCCGGCAGGAAGAAGAAAGCCATAGCAAGGATGATGTAGACGACGAGCAACTGCGCACCCTCCATCCAGTTCGACTCGCCATCCAGGGCGACCAGCGCGGCGATGAGTGCCGCCGCCGTCAGGGCAATCAGCTCGAACTCGTTGAAGACGAGGTCCATCGGGTTGCCCATCAGCAGGCTCAGATAGACCAGGACCGGCGCCACGAATAGGGCGATCTGCAGGCTGGAACCGAGGGATATCTCCAGGCTGAGCTGCATCTGGTCCTTGGCCGCCGCCTGGACCGCGACCAGGTGCTCGGCTACATTGCCGACGATGGGGATGATGACGATACCCAGGAAGAACTCGGTCCAACCCAGGCTCTCGACGACGTGTTCCACAGCCCCGACCAGCACCTCGCTCGACCAGGCGATGAACCCGGTGGCGACGAGCAGCACGATCAGGGCCGTCCGGGTGGACCACTTGGGCTCCTCGTGGGCGTGAGTCGAGGGGTGAACGGTTGTCGGGCTGGTGAAGGAGTAGACCAACTCTAGCCCATAAACCAGGAGCATGGCGATCGCTACGCCCTCGCTCAGGTACTCAACCGCCGCGTGATTGGGCTCAATGGCATGGCTGAAGATGGACGGTACGGCCAGCGCGATCAGGGCCAGGATCAGCATGGTGGAGTCAATGCCGGCGTGCACCCGGTCGAAGCTCTGCCGCCCGTTGCGCAGGCCGCCGACCAAGAGGCTCAGCCCCATCACCAGCAGCAGGTTGCCCAGAATCGAGCCGGTGATCGACGCCTTGACCAGGTCGAGCAGCCCGGCACGGATGGCGAAGAACGTGATGATCAATTCGGCGGCGTTGCCCAGCGTCGCGTTGAGCAGGCCGCCCACACGGGGGCCGGTTCGGATGGCCAGTTCCTCCGTTGCCTCACCAACGATGCCGGCCAGGGGCACAACGCCCAGCGCGGCGGCGCCAAAGGTCAGGAGTGGAGGGCCTCCGGCGTAGTTCGACACCAGTCCGACGGGCAAGAAGACGAGAAGCAGGTACAGTAGCCGCAATGTCTATTCTCCTCTGTGGTGGTGATGCACAGGCCGCCCTTGCACGCGCCGGATTATAGCATGGTTCGCCAGACTGAAGAAACGACAGCCCAGGCCTCTTCACGCTGCGCCTGTCGCAAACCTTGCCCAGGTCACCCTCCTACCATCGGCGTCCCGGTGTCCGGTTGGCCCCGTCCAGTGCCTATGCTATAATGGCCGACTGGTGGCTGGTCGCATCCCGCCGCGGGAACTCCCATGCGCATTGCGATGATCTCAAAGGCCTGTCTTGTCGGCGCCTACCAGCGCAAGCTGGAGGAGCTGGCTCGCTTCCCCGACGTCGACCTGATGGTCATCGTCCCCCCATCGTGGAAAGAGGGCAGCCGCGTGATCCATTTGGAGCGCGCCCATACGGAGGGCTACGACCTCGTGGTCGAGCCCCTGGTGTTCAACGGCTCCTTCCACCTGCACGTCTATCCCCGCCTGCGGCGCCGACTGGGCGCTTTTCGGCCTGACGTGGTGCACATCGACGAAGAGCCGTACAACCTGGCCACCTTCCACGCGCTCCGGCTGAGCAAGCCTTTGGGGGCTGCAGCCCTCTGGTTCTCCTGGCAGAACCTCAATCGACGCTATCCCCTGCCCTTCCGACTGCTGGAGTGGTACAACCTTCGACACGCCGACTATGCGATCGTCGGCAGCGAGGGGGCTGCCGCGGTATGGCGCGATAAGGGATACGCCGGCCCATTGGCCGTGATTCCTCAATTCGGCGTCGATCCGAAGATCTTCGCGCCCGGTACGCTGGGCAGCGCGGGGGATCACACGACGTCGCGGTTGACCCCCGGCGCGAAGGACCGTGATCCTGCCCAGGGGTTCGTCATAGGATTCGTTGGCCGGCTGGTGCCGGAGAAGGGCGTTGACCTCCTCCTCTACGCGGTGCGCGACCTCCCCGGCCTGTGGCGCCTGCACATCGTGGGTGACGGCCCCGAACGGGATGCCATAGAGACCCAGGTCCTGCGGATGGGCCTGGAGTCCCGCGTCACCTTTGAGGAGGGCTGGCTGCCTTCGCTGCGCATGCCGGCCTTCTATCGTCAGCTCGACGCCCTGGTGCTGCCGTCGCGCACCCGTCCCAACTGGGTCGAACAGTTCGGGCGAGTGTTGATCGAGGCTATGGCCTGCGGCGTCCCGGTCATCGGTTCCGACTGCGGCGAGATTCCCCACGTCGTCGGCGACGCCGGTCTGGTGTTTCCGGAGGACGATGCTCCGGCGCTGCGAGCGCAACTGGAGGAACTAATGCGCGACCCCGACCTCTGGTCAAGCCTATCCCGGCGCGGGCGAGAGAGAGTTCTGAAGCACTTCACCCAGCGAGCCATCGCCGCGCAGACGATGGCCGTTTACCGAGAGATGGTCGGCCGCTAGGCAGCCGGAGCCCAGCCGTTCCGGCCCGGCGCCGTCCCGGGCCGCCCGCCCGCCAACTGCAGCGCCAGTCGCGGACACCCGTAGGAGGCCTACCGTGTTCACTTCACTCGAAGAAGCCCGAGCCTACCTGGATGCCCAGGGCATAGAGATGGTCGACCTGAAGTTCACCGACTTGTGGGGACGCTGGCACCACCTGACGGTTCCGGAGAACCGGTTCACGGACACACTCATGGCCGCCGGTGTAGGCTTCGACGGATCGGCGGTAGGCCTCAAGTCGGTCAAGGCGGGCGACATGGTGCTGGTGCCAGACCTGTCCACGGGCTTCGCGGATCCGTTCTGCGACGCGCCGACACTTAGCTTCATCTGCGCCACCCTAGAGGCCGACACGAAGGCCCCCTTCGACAACGATCCCCGAAACATAGCCAGCCGCGCGGAGGCGCATCTGATCGAGACAGGAGTCGCAGACCGGAGCCTGTGGGGGCCAGAGTTCGAGTTCTACATCTTCGACAACGTGGCCTACGAAAACGAGATGAACCGCGCGGGCTACAGCGTTGCGTCGAGCGAGGCGACATGGCGCAGCGGGACGCCCGGTCACGGCCACTACATCCCGCTACACGGCGGCTATCACGCCATTCCCCCCAAGGACGCGCTCCACAACCTGCGGAGCGCCGTGAGCCTCCACCTCCAGGCCATGGGCGTACCGGTCAAGTACCACCACCACGAGGTGGGAGGACCGGGTCAGTGTGAGGTCGAGACGCCCCTGATGGGCCTGGTGCAGGCTGGGGACGCGACGATGATCGTGAAGTACGTCACCAAGATGGTGGCCCACCAGTACGGGCAGACGGCGACGTTCATGCCGAAGCCGATCTACGGGGAAGCGGGGTCAGGCATGCACTTCCACCAGCACCTGTTCAAGGGTGCCAGGAACGTGTTCTACGATCCTGAGGGATACGGCTTGCTCAGCCAGACGGCGCTCCACTACATCGGCGGGCTGCTCCACCACGGCGCGGCACTGCTGGCTATCACCAGCCCGAGCACAAACTCCTATCGGCGCCTGGTGCCCGGCTACGAGGCTCCCGTCAACGCCTTCTTCTCCATCGGCAACCGCAGCGCCGCGGTGCGCATTCCGCGCTACGCCACGGCAGAGGACAAGGTGCGCATCGAGTTCCGGCCGCCGGATGCAACGTGCAACGTCTACCTGGCACTCGCGGCTCAGCTGCTCGCGGGCCTCGATGGGGTCCGTCAGGCTATCGACCCCACGGAGGCCGGCTTTGGGCCCATTGATGCCGACATCTTCTCGTGGTCGGGCGAACGGAGAGCGGCGATCAAGCCACTGCCGAGCTCGCTGAAAGGAGCTCTCGATGCCCTGGCGGACGACCACGCCTTCCTTCTGGCCGGCGAGGTCTTCACCGAGGACCTGATCGAGCGCTGGATCGCCTTCAAGATGGATGAGGAGTACTACCAGGTTCGAAACCGCCCCCATCCGTACGAGATGAAGCTCTACTTCGACGCTTAGGGTTGCCTACCAGTACGGCGTCCGTGCCAGAAAAGTCGTTGACACGGACTGTCTCTGATACTATAATCGGGACACGATCAAATCATAATCGGAACATGATCGGCACAGTTGCCATAGCCCGCATCATCATCGGCATAAGCAGCGCAATCGTCGACGACGGAAGCCCGACCGACCGACTACCAACAGAGGAGTCGCCGTGACCATCAAGTTTGGCACCGACGGCTGGCGAGCCGTCATCTCCGACACCTTCACCTTCGCCAACCTACGACTTGTCGCCCAGGCCATCGCCGACTACGTGCTGGAGGAGGGGGCAGGGCCAGCAGAGGCCGTGATCGGCTTCGACACCCGGTTCCTGTCCGACCGGTACGCCGTCGAGGTCGCCCGGGTCCTGGCTGGCAACGGATTGATCGCCCATCTGACACGCTCGGACGCTCCCACGCCGGCCATCTCGTACGCTGTCCTGCACAAGAAGGCAGCGGCCGGCGTGATGATCACGGCCAGCCACAATGCACCGCGCTACAACGGGCTTAAGCTGAAGGCAGGGTTCGGGGGCGCGGCGCTGCCCGAGCAGGCGGAGCGCGTCGAGGCCTTTCTGACCCGGAACCAGGAGAGGGCACGCTGGCCCAACGTGATGGACTACCAGACGGCACTGGATGAGGAGCGCATCCAGCGCTTCGATCCGGCATGGGCATACTACGAACACCTGGGCCGGATGATCGACTTGGACCTCATCTCAGCTAGCGAGCTTCGTGTGGTCTCCGACCCGATGTACGGGTCGGGCCGCAAGTGCATCGCCGACATACTCTCACGCACGCGGTGCCGCGTGGTCGAGATCCGGGGAGAGATGAATCCAGGCTTCGGTGGCATTCATCCGGAGCCTATTGCCCGGTATCTGAGCGCGCTGGGGGCAGCCATGCAGACCCACCATGCGGATGTGGGGCTTGCGACGGATGGCGACGGGGATCGCATCGGCGCTATGGATGCGTTGGGCAACTTCGTCGACCCACACCATATCTTCGCCCTGACGCTTAGACACTTGGTCGAGGTGCGGGGTTGGGCTGGAACGGTGGTCAAGACCGTCTCCACCACGCGAATGGTAGACCGCCTGGCCTCCCGCTTCGGCCTGCCGGTCGTCGAGACTCCGGTCGGATTCAACCATATCGCCGACTGTATCCTGAACGACGATGTCCTCGTAGGCGGCGAGGAGTCGGGCGGCCTCAGCATTAAGGGCCACATCCCGGAGGGAGACGGCGTGATGATGGGCCTGCTGCTCCTCGAGATCATCGCAGCGGCGGAGGCTCCCCTGCACGAGCTCGTGGACGAGCTTCAGGCTGAGGTAGGGCCCACCTGCTACGCGCGCCGCGACATCCCTCTGCGCACACCCGTCGCGAAGAGGAAGATGGTGGACCAGTTGGTGGGAGACGCACCGGCCTCCCTGGGCGGCGAGAAGGTCGCTGATGTGACCGTGCTGGACGGCGCCAAGTATGTACTCGCCGACGACTCCTGGCTGCTCATTCGTCCCTCGGGTACCGAGCCTGTACTGCGCGTCTACGCTGAGGCGAGAGATGAGGGGATGATGGACACGCTCCTGAGCTACGGCGAGCAGCTCGCCGCCCGGTGATGACGGACCAGACTGACACCGGACACAGGCCATGAGACCTTTCTTCCTGGCCATTGAGGGCCCCATCGGCGTGGGCAAGACGACGCTGGTGCGTCTCCTGCAGCCACGCTTCAAGTCCGAGCTGCTTCTGGAGAAGTTCGAGGAGAACCCGTTTCTCTCCAGCTTCTATGATGACCGCGCCCGCTACGCGTTCCAGACGCAGATGTTCTTCCTCCTGAGCCGCTACCGACAACAGCAGACGATCCCCTCGGTGGTGAGGCACGGCCCCCTGGTGACCGACTACCTGTTCGAGAAGGACAGCCTGTTCGCCCAGCTCAACCTGGTGGGGGACGAGCTAGAGATGTACCAACGGCTGTACGCCGTGCTCTCGGAGCGCGTCACCTCGCCTGATCTGGTCGTCTACCTGCGGGCGGACCTGGATGCGCTGATGGCCCGCATCGCAATGCGCGACCGTCCCTACGAGCGCGAGATGGATCGGGCCTACATCGACAGCGTGCGTCAGGCATACGAGGAGTACTTCACCGACTACGTCAATGCCCCACTCCTCCCGATCGACACGAACAATCTGAACTACGTTCATGACCCCGGTGCGCTGGCCTTCGTCGAGAGCCAGGTACGGACCGCGCTGGGCATCGGGGCCTACCAGCAGGCTCTCCCGGCGATGGAGAGCGTTGCCGCCCCGCGCGTCACGGGAGCGCCCGCCGCATCGCCCGGCGCCCGCGAGCCTCGCAGTGAGGAGGCTCTGAAACGATACCTGGCGGCGAACGAGGCCATGGGCCGAGTGGGGGCCATTCTGGCCGACGCGGTATCTCGCGATTTCGCGGCCCGCCAATTGGACCTTGGGCAGGCCCTGTCCGAGGTCATGCAGGATCTGCAGTCGCTGGCCCGCGCAACAGGCTCTGGTATGGATGGATCGTAGTGATCGTCTTTGCGATGTGGAGGCCACTATGAAGCGCTTCGTCGCCATTGCGGGCAACATCGGCGTGGGTAAGTCGACGCTCACCGGTCTGCTAAGCAGGCAGCTGGCTTGGGAACCATTCTTCGAGGCCGTCGACGACAACCCATACCTGTCGGACTTCTATCAGGATATGGAACGGTGGAGCTTCCACTCACAGATCTATTTCCTGTCGCGGCGTCTGCGCCATCATTGGCAACTGCTGCAGCGGTCCAACTCGGTCGTGCAGGACCGGACGGTCTACGAGGATGCCGAAGTCTTCGCCCGAAACCTCTACCGGCAGGGTTCCATGGGCGGACGCGACTACCGCAGCTATTGCGAACTCTACGACGTCGTGACCACGGTCCTCCCCCCACCTGACCTCATCGTCTATCTGCGCGCCTCGGTCCCCACACTACAGCACAGGATCCGCAGCCGAGGCCGCTCGTACGAGAAGGCCATATCCACAGTCTATCTAGAGCAGCTCAACGACCTCTACGATGCGTGGATCGAAGATTTCGCACTCTGTCCTGTGCTGACGGTGCCCTCAGACGCATTGGACTTCGTGTCCGATCAAGGTCACCTACAGCTGATCACAGAGAAGGTACTCGAGCGACTCCAGGGGCGGGAGGAGGTGGTTTTTTCCACCGATGAAGACGGACAGTCGACCCAAGAGCTCGGAGCAGATCCAGCGCCTTGAGTCGCAGGTACGGGAACTATCCTTCCTCCAGGAAACCAGCCAGCTCTTGACCGCCACGCTCGATCTCAACAGCGTGCTGCGGTCGCTCATGTCCCAGGTGCGCGACCACTTCCAGGTGGAAGCTGTCTCCGTCGCTGTTCTCGACGAAGAATCGGACCATCTCATCTTCCAGGTCGCGGTTGGAGCGGCGGCTGAGGCTGTCACAGGCCTCCGCCTGCGCCGAGGTGAGGGTATCGCCGGCTGGGTCACGCAGCACGGCGAGCCGGTCCTGGTATCCGACGTATACAAGGACGATCGATTCTATCCCGGCGCGGATGAACAGACGGACTTCAGGACGCAGACGGTGCTGGCCGTACCCATCAAGACCAACCACCAGACCATTGGCGCCATCGAGGCGCTGAACCCCATCTCGGGCGAATTCGCCGACAACGCACCGGACTTGCTCGCGGCGGTGGCCGAGCGGGCGGCGGCAGCCATCCGCAACGCCGCGCTCTACGAGCGGGCCCGGCAAGCTGAACGCCGCTATGAAAGGCTTTTCCACAGGAGTCCAGCCCCCATCGTGGTGATGGACTTCGACACTACGGTACTGGACTTGAATCAGCGGGCGGCTGAGCTACTGGGGAGACCCGCCGGGGAGCTCATCGGTGCCTCTTGGGACACGCTGGTCGTCGACGAGTCGGCCGCCGGCCAGCCGTCTCCACTCGCAAGGGGAATCCTAGACCTCAGTGAGGCCAAAGAGGTCAGGGTCGAGATGCGCATACGGGGTCCGGCTGGTCTGACGACGCTCGAGGCCCACATGACGGTCATCGACTACGAGGAGCGGAAGGCCATCCAGCTGATCGGGCACGACATCACCGAACAGGCGAAGCTGGAGGGCATGCGGGACGACCTGATGCATATGATCGTCCACGATCTGCGCAATCCCCTGAACAACATCATTGGCAGCCTGCAGATGATAGGGTCCGCCTTCGTCGAGGAGGACGAATCCCTGCCCGTCCTTGAGGTGCTCCAGGTAGCTATGCGGAGCAGCACGCGACTGCGGCGGCTCATCGACTCGCTGCTCGATCTGCGCCAGCTAGAGGAGGGACGGGCAGATCTCAACCGGGAATTCACTCCGCCAAAGATCCTCGCCTCCGAGGCCGTCGAGATGGTGGAACCCATCATCGAGAGGAAACAGCAGCACCTGGAGATCGACATACCCCCCGGGCTCCCACCGGTCCTTGTGGACCGAGATATGATCACCCGTGTCATAACGAACCTCCTCGACAACGCGGCCAAGTTCGGCCCAATCCACGGCGAGATCACCTTCAGGATCGAGAAGGCAGACGGAGATCTGCTGTTCACCGTGTCAGACAACGGGCCAGGTATCTCACCAGAGTCACAGGAGAGCGTCTTTCAGCGCTTCCGACGCCTGGAGAGCGCCAAAGGCATCAGGGGAACGGGCCTGGGACTCCCGTTCTGCAAGCTGGCTGTGGAAGCTCACGGCGGCAGAATCTGGGTCGAGAGTACGCCCGACGAGGGCAGCGAGTTCACCTTCAGCCTGCCCCTGGAGGCGGAATGACGGAACGGCTGTACTACACGGAACCCTATCGGGCGGCCTTCACCGCCCACGTCATGGAGCAACTCACCTGGAATGATCATCCGGCCGTCGTGCTCAATCGCACCGCTTTCTACCCCTTGTCTGGGGGCCAACCGGCCGATCGAGGTGAGCTCGACGGGACG
>JASFVG010000045.1:0-17157 GCA_050049955.1 Anaerolineae bacterium
CAGTTCGAGGAGCTGGACTCGGGCCTTGAGGCAGGTGAGTTCACCCTCCGCGCTACGATGACCATCCCCGAGGTGGCGCAGGCTTTGCAGGAGGCTCGACGACCGGAACAGGTTGTGACGGTAAGGGAGGGGCTGCGTCTGGAACAAGTGGCCGGAGAGGTTGCTCAGCAGACTACCATCACAGAGGATGCCTTCCTCCAGCTAGCGACGACCGGGTGGCGTGACCAAGGCTATGCCTTCGGATTCCTATCAGAACTGCCCACGGATGCGACCCTCGAGGGCTTCCTTTTCCCCGACACCTTTCGCCTGCCAGAGAACCCGACTGCCGGTGATCTGGTGGAGCGCATGCTCGCCACGTTCGATGAGCGTGTCACCCCTCAGATCGAGGCATTCGGAACGCCCCTGGGGATGAGCCTCTATCAGGTCGTGACGCTGGCCTCCATCGTGGAGCGCGAGGCTGTGGTTGACGAGGAGCGCCCCGTCATCGCTGGCGTCTTCGATAACCGGCTCGAGTTTGCCTGGACCCTCGATTCCTGCCCCACAGTTCAGTATGTGCTTGGCAGTCCCAGTGACTGGTGGCCCCCATTTACCCTGGAGGCGACCACGGTATCCTCCCCATACAACACCTACCAGAACCTAGGCCTTCCGCCTGGGCCAATCTGCAGCCCCGGCCTAGCATCGATCCGGGCGGCGGCCCAACCGGCAGATACAGACTACTTCTTCTTCCTCGCCGACTGCACCAAGGATGATGGCAGTCATCTCTTCGCCGTGACCGAAGACGAGCACTACGCCAACTACGCCCGGTGCGGCGGCCAGGTGCCCTAGGTCTATGCCATCCGGCAGAAGTTGGACCGGCCGGGAGCGGTACCGGGCTTCCCGCGCCACGTGCTACCTGGCGGTGGCACTCTGTCTGCTGTCAACCCTATCGTGCAGCTTCCCTGGATCCGTGCGCCCCACGCTCAAGATCGGCCTGGTCGCGCCCTTCGAAGGACGCTACCGCGCCGTGGGGTATGACGTGATCTACGCAGCACGACAGGCCCTCCAGGAGGTCAATGCCACTGGTGGCGTGGCCGGCTACGCCGTCGAGCTCGTGGCCTATGACGATGGGGCTGATGTGGCGATGGCTGTGGAGCAGGCCGGCAAACTGGCCGTCGATCCCGATGTGGTGGCCGCGATCGGCCACTTTCGAACGGAGACCACTCGAGCGTCCGCAGAGGCTTATGCCAAGGCTAACCTCCCGCTGGTGGCCCCGGCCGTGCTCGGCTGTGTTCCGAACGGCGATGCGGGAGGTGTCTTCTTGCTCAGCCCCTCCGCTGACACGCTTGCGGACGCGATGATCGAGCGCGCCACCCAGCTTGTGAAGAGGTCAGAGGAGAGCTCTCAACGGGCTGGAGAGATCCTGCTCATCGACGAGGGAGGTCCGCTGGGAGTGGCTCTAAAGGAGCTCGCCCCTGAGCGCCAGGGCGACGAGCCGGGCTGGCGGCTGATGGAGGTCTCATTTGCATCCAGTGATTGGCGGCGGGATGTCCTGGCCCAAGATCCGCTGGTGCTGCTGGTTGACCTCGATCCCGTAGATGCTGGCGAGGTCGTCGCGGCGGTTCGCAGCGGCGGCTGGTCGGGCCAGGTGCTAGGTGGTCCGGCGCTGGCCGCCGCGGACTTCGTCGCTGTCGCAGGGGGGACTGCTCAGGGGGTGAGTTTCGTCACCCCGTGGCCGTTCCCCGCGGACGTTCCGGGTGGGGAAGCCTTCGTCGTGGGCTATCGAGAGAGCTCACAGGGGTTGGAGCCGGGCCCTCTTGCGCTTCCAGCCTATGAGGCCACCCGATTGGTGCTCGAGGCCATGACACGGGCTGCCTCGGACGGAGAGCCGAACCGTGATCGCGTTTCGACGGCGCTCGCCGCAGTCGAGCGTGACGGTCTGTTGGGCCGCGTTGCCTTCAACGAGAAGCAGGAGTGGTCGGGCGAATCCCTCTACTGGTACCACATCGGGCCCCAGGGCGTGCCGAGCCTGTGACAATGGGGGTCGACGGGGCTCGGGCCGTCGATGGTTAGGCCGGAGACGCGCCACCACTCGGCACGCGTGCCACCGGGGAGGCGAATGAACGTCCTGCTCATTGAGCCGTACTGCGGTGGCAGCCACCGGGCTTGGGCGGAGGGCTACGCGCGCCACAGCGGCCACACAGTGACCCTCCTTCGGCTGCCTGCCAGGTTCTGGAAATGGCGCATGCAAGGCGGCTGCGTCACGATGGCTGAACAGGCCCAGGCGCTCGATCACCGGCCCGACTGCGTTCTTGCTTCGGACATGCTCAATCTGCCCGCCTTTCTGGGGCTTGGCCGTGGCTTCCTTGCTGACGTTCCGACGGCGGTCTACTGTCATGAGAACCAGCTTACCTATCCCTTCCCGCCGGGCGAGCGGCGCGACCTGACGTACGCTGTGATCAACTGGCTCTCTATGCTTGCCGCCGATCGGGTCTTCTTCAACTCGAGCTATCATATGGAGGACTGGTTTCAGGCACTGCCCAACATGCTGAAGCATTTCCCGGACCACACGCATCTGCACCGCATAGACGAGGTACGGCAGAAGGCAGACGTACTCCCCGTCGGATGCGCGCTGCAGCGGCTGGACACCGTGCCTCGACCGGATGGACCCGGGGCACCACCACTCATCCTATGGAATCAGCGGTGGGAGTACGACAAGGATCCCGAGACATTCTTCAAAGCCCTCCGTGTCCTCAAGGCAAGCGGAGAGGCGTTCCGCCTGGCCCTTGCCGGGCGCAGCTACCGACAGACGGCGCCCGAGTTCGAGGCAGCCCGTGCAGAGTTCTCCGACCGGGTGCTCCACTTTGGCTACGCCACGCGCGACGATTACGATGCATTGCTCCGCCAGGCCGACATCGTCGTCAGCACCGCGATCCACGAGTTCTTTGGCGTCGCGATCGTCGAAGCGATCTATGCCGGGTGTTTTCCGGTGCTGCCCAACCGCCTGTCCTACCCGGAGCTGGTTCCAAGCTCGCATCACAATGTGTGCCTTTACACCTCCTTCGATGACCTGGTAGATCGCTTGCGGTGGGCGTTGACGCACGGTCGGAAGGCGGGATCGCTTGCCCGGGACCTACGTCCCGCGGTGGCTGGCTTCGATTGGCGGGCGATGGCACCGCGCTACGACGGACGGCTAGAGGAGATGGCACAGCCGTTGCGTGCTGCGCCTGACCACAATCCTGGGGGCAACCCAACCGACCTGGGTGCAGTTTCCGGTCCGCGCTGAGAATCGGTACGATCCCGCGAGCGCGAGCTACCGGCAGCGTCGCGGTGACGGGTGCCACATGCACATCGTGCAGTGCCGCGACTTGCCGGAACAGTCAGGTTGGGTACAATAACCACGTGGCCCGAGCCTTCCGCCCAGTCCAGACGTCGGGCGACCGGCCCGTCACTTCGGTTTCTCGCCGACTTCTTTGACCGTTCGGGTCGGTCTTGCGGGCCAAAGCCGTAATCGACTCCGTGAAGTTGTACTAGTGCAACGCCTAGCTCTTCGAAGGCCCGGCTGAAGGGGTATCGGGAAAAGCGCCTATGGGTGTGGTTGACGAGGTCAAGGATCGCCTCGACATCGTCGAGGTCATCTCTTCATATCTACAGGTGGACAAGGCAGGGCGTAACTACAAGGCACTGTGTCCCTTCCATTCCGAGAAGACGCCTTCCTTCGTCGTTTTCCCGGAGAGTCAGCGCTGGTACTGCTTTGGGGCCTGCAACGAAGGCGGCGATGTCTTCAACTTCGTCATGAAGATGGAGGGCTGGGACTTCCGTGTCGCGCTGGAGGCGCTGGCGGCGCAGGCGGGCGTAGAGCTGCAGCCGCCCACGCCAGCCCAGGCCCAGGCGGCCGAGGAAGCCGATCAGCTGCGGGAGGTGCTGGCAACGGCAGCCCGCTACTACCATCATCTCCTGATCAACTCTCCGCGGGCCCAGGTGGCACGCGACTATGTGGCGGACCGTGGCCTAACGGGCGAGACGGTAGACGCCTTCATGCTGGGCTACAGCTTGCCCGACTGGGATCGGACGCGCACCTACCTTGTTGAACAGGGCTACAGCTTGGAGCACATCCTGGATGCGGGGCTGCTGGTCGAGCGTGAGGCGGATGGAGCACCCGCCGGCAGCGCGAGGGGTGCCGACACCTATGATCGCTTTCGAGGTAGGCTCATGATCCCGATTCGGGATGGCCGTGGGCGAGTGGTTGGCTTCGGCGCCAGGACGCTCGAGCCTGATGGAGTACCGAAGTACTTGAACTCGCCTAAGACCCACCTCTTTGACAAGAGCGACACCCTCTTCGGCCTCGACTTGGCCGGGCGGCACATCCGGCGCCAGGACTGTGTCGTCATCGCGGAGGGGTATCTGGATGTGATGCAGGCCCATCAAGCTGGGTACAAGAACGTGGTAGCCCAGATGGGTACAGCATTGACGGAGACACAGCTCAGAAAACTGCAGCGCTGTTCGAAGCGGATGGTTCTTGCGCTCGATCCAGACGCAGCTGGCGTACAGGCGACGCTCCGCGGCGTGGAGGTGGCGCGCGGCGCGTTGGAGAAGGAATGGCAGCCGGTGTTTGATCCACGAGGCCTGGTCGGCTATGAGGCGCGCCTGGGGGCGGAGATGCGGATCCTGCAGCTCCCGTACGGCATGGACCCAGACGACGTCATCCGCGACGACCCTGACACATGGGCTCAGCTGGTTGAAGCCGCGCTTCCCGTCGTTGACTTCTACCTGCGGCTTCTCATCGAGGATATCGACATGGAGGACACCAAGGCCAAAGCCCAGGTCGTTGACAGGCTCACGCCGGTCATCAGGGCCGTCGCTAACCCTGTAGAGCGTGAGGACTACGTGCAAAAGATTGCCCGCGCGCTCCGGATCGATGAGCGGGCAGTACTCGCTCGATTGCATGCGAGCGAGCGCCGACATATGGAGCGCCGGCAGCGTCGCGCTATGCCTGCCGAGCTTCAAGAATCTGCCCATCTTGAGGAGGCGGAGCGAGACCGGGTCATCACCGACCACCCTGGTGCCGTGATGGAAGGCTACTGTCTGTCCAGGCTTGTGCGGCGACCTGATCTCCTCCGGCAGGTCGATAGGGCGCTCCGCCGCCGCGGTCTTCAGGCAGTCCGACCGCAGGACTTTGAACAACCTAGCCTGCGGGCTATCTTCGAGGCCTGGACGGAGCTCCTGGATTCCAGACCTTCGGTCGCCGTTGAGACTCTGCGAGATGGATTGCCTCCCGGCGTCCAGGATCGGCTGGACCTAGTCCTGGCGGAGAAAGAAGGACCGCTTGCTGTTCGAAGCGCCGTCGACATCTCGGATGAGCAACTGGTCCGGGATGTCGTCGTGGCTCTGCTCCGGCTTAGACAGCGCCGCCTGAAGCAGCTCGTGCAAGACCTCAAGATGCTCATGATCGAGGCTCACGAAGAGGGCGACGCGCGGGCAAAGCAGTACGATCAGGCGCACCTGGCCCACGCACAGACGCTGTTGAAGACGCAGCGGGCGTTGGCCCTATCGCGGGAACTCGGGTAGCTCGTGTGCGACCATCCTGAAGTCCGCACCGAGGCATCGTGACGGTCATGCATTTTCTCTGGTTGGGACGGGCCAACTCGAGAGAAGGTGTTCCTATGCCCCGTCCGGGGGCCATTGGGCCGCCTGGCGGATGGCCTGGGTGCTTGCTTCGCGAGATCTGAAGTGATGTTTGACGAAGAGAGATCCGTGGCGCTCGACGACGAACTTGACGAGGAACCCTGGTCCACCTACGACTCGGATGACGGATCGGTGGGCGAGGAAGGCCCGTCGGTCTTGGTCGAGGTTCCGGGGGAGGAGGATGACGAGGGTGCTCTGGAGGTGCGCGACGAGCCGACCTCAGAGGAGCTCGAGGAGATACCCTCTTCAAATCCACGGACGATCCCGTGCGGATGTATCTGCTCGAGATTGGACAGGTGCCGCTGCTCGAGCACTGGGAGGAGGCGTGGCTGTCTTCGCAACGCGTGGCAGGTGCGCATCTCGAGGGACTTCGCGAGAGCTTGCAGGAAGGCGGCAGCGAGGTCACTGGTCTGCTCCTGCTCAGCCGGCTAATAGGCGAGCTTGCTCATGCCTGGGACGCGGCTGGTGAGCGCTGCAAAGAGCTGGGGATCGAACGGCCCGACCTCGGTGCCGTGGTCGAGGAAGCTCTTGCCCTGCAAGACCACATACTCCCGGACCGGTCTTCATATGTGCACGCCTTCCTGGAGCAGTACGGCTGGACGAGTTCCAAGGATGTGGCGCGAAACGCGCTAGCCGAGCATCTGTTCGACACTTTCAGAGTGCTCTACATTCTGCCTCGGCCCCATGTGGAGAGGATTGGCGAGTCCTGGCGGGATCAGGGAGAGCTCCTGGGGCCTGATGACTTGCAGCGCGACGTGTCAGAGCAGGAGGCTGCCGCCCGATGGGCTGCCGTGGAGGCCCGCGCTCTCGAGGCTCAGCAGCTCATGGCCCGGGCCAACTTGAGGCTCGTCGTCAGCGTTGCCAAGAACTACACCGGGCGCGGCATTTCGTTCTTGGACCTCATCCAGGAGGGCAACATTGGCCTTATGCGGGCAATCCGCAAGTTCGACCACACCAAGGGCTTCAAGTTCTCAACGTACGCCACGTGGTGGATCCGCCAGGCCATTAGCCGATCCATCGCCGACCAGGCCCGCACGATCCGCATACCGGTCCACATGGTGGAGAAGATCAATCGGCTCGTCCGACTCAAGCGGCAGCTGGTACAGGAGTTTGGGCGGGAGGCGACATCGAGAGAGCTGGCCCTCGAATCGGATCTACTCACGGCCGAGGAGAAGGCGGTCATCCGTAGGGCGCTCGGGGATGAGACGCCGCTGCCACCGGCCCTTAAGCACAAGCTCAGCGCTGCCGCTGATGAGGTCCGACGGATCACCCGAATCTCCATGGAGCCCATGTCCCTGGAGATGCCCGTGGGATTCGATGAGGACGGGGTTCTTGGCGAGTTCATAGAAGACGACAGCGTTCAAGGGCCCGCCGACGCGGCCTACGATCAGCTCCTCAAGGAAAGGGTTCGGTCGTCACTGGAGATCCTCAGTGAACGTGAGCGAGCCGTGCTCGAGATGAGGTTCGGCCTAACCGATGGTAGGACCCACACGCTCGAGGAAGTTGGAGACGCCTTCAGCGTCACGCGCGAACGTGTGCGGCAGATCGAATCGAAGGCGCTGCGGAAACTCCGCTATCCCGGTCGCGGACAGCAGCTTCGCGAGTTTCTCGGCTAGCGCGTACTGACTTCAGGGCGGTCTGCCTAGCGCTGCCCTCCATCCCCGACCGCGCACGGTCGGTGCCCCACTGGGCGCTTCGCACCGAACCACCCCCCGACGGTCTGGGGGCGCCCCGCCAAAGGACGCAACGCTGATTTGACCGGGAATCCGCCGGAGGGTCTCCCAGCGGGGTCCCCCTTCGACAAGCTCCGGGCCGGTCCGCACGATCACTCTCGGTGACGGCGAAACGTCGGCACGGTTCCGACTCCACGGCAGCGGGCGTGTATACTCCTGGTGCCTTCTAGCCTTTCACAAGGCCGCCTCGGCCCTGACAATTGACGAGGTCTCTTCCGAGCCGATCCGTGTCCAAGACCGGGCGGCGCGGCCAGCGCCAGCAGTCCTGCGGCCTGCGGGTCTTTGCGCGCCTGTGCGCTGCAGCTATAATGGATGACCAAGCAATGCGTGCAGTCAAACTGAGGCAGTGGAGACGATGAACATCTCTCGGGGGCGCATGCCGACGGATCCGCGCGCAGCACATGCGAAGGTGGAGCTTGGGTGGCAGGACAACCACCAGTTCCGGCCATACTTGCTGCGAGCTAGCGAAAGGAGATACCGGTGAGACCCTTCCGCGAGAACGTGGCTGTCGCTATCGATGGCGGCGGCATCAAGGGGGTCATGGTTGCCCGTGCGCTGGCCATCCTGGAGGATCATCTGGGGCAGTCCTGCCACGAGATCTTCCGACTAGCGGCCGGAACGTCCACGGGTTCCATTATCTCGGCCGGGATTGGGGCCGGCCTGACCGGCGCGGAAATGCATCAGCTCTACACGGAGCTTGGTCACACCATCTTTCGGAAGACCTGGCGCTCCTCACTCTGGCCTCTGAGCCGCTACCGCTATCCCCAGGAGCCGCTCAAGGTGGCACTCAACAGGACCATCGGCGGGATGACCATGGGGGACTTCTGGTCGGCCAGCCCTCCCACCGACGTCGTCATTACGGCCTTCGACCTCGTGACCTACAAGACCCTCTTCATCAAGCCCTTCAAGACGAGAGAAGGCTACGACAAGTGGCCTGTGGTCAAGGCGGTGTTGGCCTCCTCGTCGGTTCCTACCTACTTCCCTGTCGTTGACGGCCGCTACGTGGACGGCGGCGTGGGTGCTTACAGCAACCCTTGCTACATCGCTGCCTACGAGGCATGCGTCATCCTGGCGGACGCGTGGGGCTGGGATCCGGCCGAAACGACTCTCATCAGTCTGGGCACGGGCCGCGAGCCTCAAGGCCTCAGGCCAGGGCTCGCCGGGGGCTTCTGGCCATGGCAGTGGGTCGGTCCGGTGTTGGGTGCCTTCCTGCAATCTGCCGACGACCAGCAGGTGCACCTGGTCGATATGTTCTTCGAGCAGCTTGACTTCCGCCGCTTCCAGGTCGACCTGACGGAGCGAGTGGCGATGGACGACCCGTCGAAGATCCCGGCGCTGACCGCCTACGGCGATGAGTTGGGGCGCAAGTTGCTTAATGATGAGACGGACAGGGCGATGCAGATAACTGCCGCCAGACCTCAGAGCATGTTTCTGCCGCCGAGGCGCACCGGCAGTCGCGGCGGCGGACCGACGTGGATAGGCGCGTAGCTGGACGCTGCCCGCCGGTGTCCGCCCTTCCAAGAATGGTGAGCCTTGGCCGGTCCATCAACACTTCGGAGCCGGTTGCCGGCTGCCGCCATTTGACAGCGCTTCTGAGACGTGGTAAACTACGCGCTGTTGACTGGCGGCCCATCAAGAACCTGCGCTAACGTCTCTGGAGGACAACGTTGCTTAGTCAATTCGGCTTCGTCGGGATCTTCCTTCTGGTTTCACTCTTCTTTGGCGTTGCCCCGCTTCTTATCGCCTTCCTTCTCCGCCCCAAGAAACCGAACCCTCGTAAAGCCTCGTCCTACGAGTGCGGGCTGGAGCCCCGTGGCGACGCGTGGGTGCAGTTCAAGGTGCAGTACTATATCTTTGCTCTGGCCTTCGTCATCTTCGACGTGGAGGCTGCGCTGCTGCTACCGTGGGCTGTTGCCTACCAGGCGCTGGATCTCTATGCTGTGGTCGAGGCCGTCCTTTTCATCCTCATACTTCTTGGGGCCCTAGTCTACGTCTGGCGCAAAGGCGCGCTCGAGTGGATGTAGGAGCTGGTCGCTAGCTCTGCGCAGTAACAGGCTGGCGGCTGGGCGGTAGCGGTACGGAGTCCACCATGGAATTCATCAGTGATTTCGTCGTCAACTTCGGGCTTTGGCTGCAGGGCGTAATCGCCAGCATTGGGCTGCCCGATCCCTGGGTGCGGCTGATCATGTTTGGCATAGGCGGCCTAGCTCTGGCGATTGTGCCGTTCGCGGCCGTCATCATCCTTATCTGGGCCGCGCGCAAACTCGTGGGCCGGATGCAGGATCGCCTGGGCCCGAACAACTCCGGCCCCTATCCTGGCCCCTACGCGATCCTCCAGACGTTCGCTGATGCGATCAAGATGTTGACCAAGGAGGATGTGGTTCCCACTGCCGCAGACCGGTGGGTCTTCAACCTCGCCCCCGTGGTTATTCTGACCGTCGCCATCCTGGTGTGGGCTGTCATGCCGCTCGGAAAGGGCCTGATAGGTGCGGATCTCAGCATTGGCATCTTCTACATCTTGTCGTTGGGCTCTGGCAGCCTCGTTGCCTTGATGATGGCAGGATGGGGCTCGAATAACAAGTACGCTCTGGTCGGCGCGCTGCGTGCAATCGCGCAGTTGATCAGCTACGAGATTCCCCAGGTGCTCGCCGTGCTGACGGTGGTGCTCGTGGCTGGCACATTCTCTATGCAGGGCATCATCGAGGCCCAGCACATCCCCTTCCTATTCTCGATGCCCCTGACCGCGCTGCTCTTCTTTGTTGGCTCGTTGGCCGAGGTGAGTCGACAGCCCTTCGATCTATCCGAGGCGGATTCGGAGATCGTGGCCGGATACTTCGTCGAGTACAGTGGAATGAAGTTCGGCCAGTTCTATCTCTCGGAGTTCATCAACAACTTTGCCCTTTCTATGATCACCGCCACGCTCTTCCTGGGTGGCTGGCGGGGGCCATTTGTCAACGGCTTTCCCGTGCTTGGAACGTTGTGGATTCTACTGAAGGCTCTGGCTGTCTTCTTCGTGCTGTTGTGGCTGTGGGGCACGATGCCTCGCCTGCGCATTGACCAGATGCTCAGTTTCAACTGGAAGTTCCTTGTGCCGGTATCCCTGGTGAACGTCTGTATGGTGGCGTTAGTGGGCAAGGCCCTACCGCCCAACCCCAATCCTTGGGTACAGGCCGGCGCTCTGCTAGGCTCCAACGTCCTCCTTGCCGTGGCGGTGCTGGCGGCGATGATCGTGAGCGGCCGCCGAGCGCGCGAGCAGCAAACCGCTCTCACCAGCTGAAGGACCGCCGTTGTTGACTGCCGCTGGCCGCTGGGGGCTGACGGCCAATGGCTAGTGACTGAGGGTTCCCGAATGCAAATCACACTCCAACATTTCCTGTTCCTTGCCTTTGGCGCGATCACGTTGGGATCCGCACTGCTGGTCGTGGTCAAGCGGAATGTATTCCACGCTGCTCTGTTCTTGATTCTGTCCTTCTTCGGCGTGGCTGGGCTCTACGTGCTGCTGGAGGCACCGTTCCTCGCCGGCGTACAGCTCTTTGTATATGTGGGCGGCATTGCCGTTCTCATCGTCTTTGCGATCATGCTCACGCGGGACCTTATGGACCGCGATTCGCCCTCTCTCATATCGCAGTGGTGGGCAGCCGCGCTGGTCGTGGTACTGTTGTGTGGCGTGATGGGCTGGATGGCGCTCTCGTACGATTGGGGTGCGCCCGCCGGCGAGGTACCCGACAACTCGATTGCAATCCTAGGCACCTCATTGGTGGACCCGCAGGGCATGGTCCTACCCTTCGAGGTCGCCTCAGTTCTCTTGGTCGTTGCGCTCATCGGCGCGATGACCATTGCCAGGGAGCGGTAGCGTTGTTCGAGTTCGCTCGGATCTGCGCCGTCTAGCCCTGTAACCGCCGCAGGGGCGTGGCCCGTCAAGCGCCCCTGCCGATTTCACAACAATGTAGCCGTCGTTGGGAGGCAACTTCACATGAGCATGGATCAGATTGTCAATACCTTCCTGCCCTTGAGCATTCTGGCCGGTATAGGTGGCATAGCGGGACTGTTCTTCTGGGTGCGCAGGCAGAACGCCGGGACCGAGCGGATGCGGGAACTGGCGGGCTATATTCAGGAGGGAGCCAACGCTTTTCTGCGCCGCGAGTTCATAACGATTGTGCCCTTTGTGGCGGTGCTGGCTGTTCTGCTGTTCCTGGCCATGCCCGAGGGCAAGTGGCAGATCGCCGTCGGGTTCATTACGGGCGCCGCGTTCTCGATGATCGCCATCTACATCGGCATGGCCGCCTCAGTGCGGGCCAATGTGCGCACCACGCAGGCGGCCCGCTCCTCGATTGGCAAGGCTGTGACCGTGGCATTCCGGGGCGGCGCAGTGATGGGCCTATCGATTGTGACCTTCAACTTGCTCGGGATCTTGCTGCTGATGTGGATCTTCGGTATCACCCGAAGCGATCCCGAGGGGGTTAGCCTGCTGGTCGGCTTCGGGTTCGGTGCCAGCCTTTCGGCGCTTTTCGCTCAGCTCGGGGGCGGCATCTATACGAAGGCGGCCGACATCGGGGCCGATCTGGTGGGAAAGGTTGAGGTGGGAATCCCCGAAGATGACCCGCGCAACGCGGCCGTCATCGCCGACCAGGTCGGGGACAACGTCGGGGACTGCGCGGGTCGTGGTGCCGATCTTTTCGAATCCGGGGCCGACAACGTAATCACTACCATGATCGTTGCCGCTTCCCCCATCTTCCTGGCCAAGTACGGGTGGGCCGGCGTCGTCTTCCCGCTGGTGGTGAGGGGCGTCGGGATTCTGGCCACAATCGTCGGTGTGCTGCTCGTCCAGGGGCGCGATGACCGGAGTCCAACGCAGACCGTGAATCTCGGCTATCTGGGGACAGCCGTAACGTGCCTGCTGCTCTTCTACGGCATCGCCCGCTGGGTGATGAACGATATTGGCCTCTTCTGGGCACAGGTCTTGGGTATGGTGGGCACGGGCTCGATCGTGTTTGTGGTTCAGTACTACACTGGAATCCGCAGAAAGCCAGTGCAAGAGACAGCGCGGTTTGCCCAGGCAGGTCCCGCCCTTGGCATCCTGCAGGGGTTCGCCTACGGTATGGAGAGCACCGTCTGGGGCGCCTACATCCTGGGCTTCATCGTGCTGGTGTCCTACCTGCTGGGCGGCGGAGGTCTGGAGGGCATCTACTACATCGCTGCGGCCACGATGGGCATCAAGGAGATGAAGGGCATCATCATGGCGGGCGATACCTTCGGGCCCATAGCTGACAACGCGGCCGGCATCAGCGAGATGGCTGGGCTGGGTGAGGAGACGCGCGCTGCCGGTGATGCATTGGATGCCGTGGGAAATGTGACCAAGGCTCTGGCCAAGGGGTATGCCATGGGAGCCGCGACGATGGGCAGCATGGTGATTCTCTTTGCCTACCTGTTCGAGGTGTCGAGGCTACGTGGGATCGAACTGACGAGCATCGACGTCTTCTTGGTCAACTTGGTTAATCCGGCCAGTGTCGCCGGGCTGTTCATCGGCGTCGCCATGCCATACCTGTTCTCTGCCCTGACGCTACGGGCCGTCAACAGTGGTGCGTTCGACATGATCGAGGAGGTACGCCGGCAGTGTCACACCATTCCTGGGGTGATGGAAGGTGAATGCCCACCGGACTATGCCACGTGTGTCGACGTCGCAACCACCAACGCCCTACGGAAGATGATTGCTCCCACCGTCATCTCGATGGTGATACCTATCGTGGTCGGTTTCTTGCTAGGCGTCTGGCCTCTAGCGGCGTACCTGATCGGAGTCAAGACGTCATCGTCCGCGCTGTCCAAGGCTATGTTCAATGCCGGTGGTACCCTTGACAACGCGAAGAAGCTGATCGAGGAGGGTAAGTACGGCGGAAAGGGCTCCCCTGCCCACGCCGCTGCCGTCGCTGGAGACACGTTCGGCGATCCTTTGAAGGACACCGCCGGGCCGTCTCTCCACATCTTGGTCAAGCTGCAGAACATCATGTCGATCACGCTGCTCCCGGTCTTCATCGAGCACGGCCTGAACCTCTTCTAGAGAGTTGGCCGGAACGATGCAAACCCGGGCGATCTGACGGACTGAGAGCCGCACAGGAGCGAAGCGTATGGTTCCCTTGGAGTGGTATTTGATACTGGCGGCAGCGCTATTCTGCGTCGGCACATATGGCGTCCTAGCACGGCGCAACGCTGTTGCCGTCCTGATGGGCGTGGAGTTGATGCTCAATGCCGTCAACATCAACCTGGTTGCATTCTGGCGCTACCTAGAGCCGGGCGGGGCGACGGGACAGGCCTTCGCGCTCTTCGTCTACGTTGTCGCAGCGGCGGAGGCAGCTGTGGGTCTGGCGCTTCTCATCGCCATCTGGCGCACCCGGGGAACCATCGTGCTAGAAGACATCGACCTGCTGAAGGGCTAACGAGAGGGATACGGATGGAGATACTCAATCTTGCCTGGCTGGTACCACTGTTCCCCGCTCTTGCCTTCGTCGCCGTCGCCCTCTTCACGCACCGCAGCCGTGCGCTGAGCCATTGGGCGACAATTGGGGGCATCGCGATCGCATTCTTGTTGGCGCAGATCGTCTTCTGGAGAGCAGTGACGCTGCCGGTGGGAGGCGGTGAGCATGCCTTCGAATCCGCCATTGCTCCATGGTTGACCGTCGGCGTGGAGCGGTTGGGACTGGGCGTCTACGTCGACCCGGCCGCCACAGTGATGCTGTTTATGGTACCTCTCGTCTGCATGATGATCTTCATCTACAGCGTGGGCTACATGAACTTCGGAACGCCACAGGTGGACCCCCGCTACAGTCGTTTCTTCTGCTACCTTTCGCTCTTCGCCACCGGCATGCTGGGTATGGTGGTCTTCAACAATCTGCTCGCCTTCTTCATCTTCTGGGAGATTATGGGGACATGCTCCTATCTCTTGATCGGCTTCTGGTACGACAAGAGCTATCCCGATCCCAACAAGATCACGCCGAAAGAGGCCGGTCTAAAGGCCTTCATCGTCACCAAGATAGGCGACCTCTTCTTCATGCTAGGCCTGGCCCTTCTCTACGCGGAGGTCGGGTCACTTGCTTATCGCGACATATTCAGCCACGAGACCCTGGAGCACCTGGCCAACACACCGTTCCTGGGCACGTCGATGGCGACAGTCATCGCACTGCTGCTGTTCGGCGGCACAGTTGGCAAGAGCGCGCAGTTCCCGCTCCACGTCTGGCTACCAGACGCGATGGAGGGTCCGACCCCCGTGTCGGCTCTGATCCACGCGGCGACGATGGTCTCGGCGGGCGTGTTCCTTGTGGTACGGACATTCCCCATACTCAGGGTGGCCAATGCGGGGGTGCTGGCTTTCGGGGGCATTCCCTTCGTCGCTTTGATCGGTGCGTTCACCGCCATCTTCTCCTCGGTCATGGCCGTCGCGCAGGACGATATCAAGGGCGTCCTTGCCTACTCAACGATCAGCCAGCTTGGTTACATGGTCGCGGCACTGGGTATAGGCGCCTACGTGGCTGGGGCCTTTCACCTGATCACCCATGCCTTCTTCAAGGCCTTGCTCTTCCTGGGCTCTGGGTCAGTGATTCACGGCGTAGAGCACGGACATCATCACATTCACGAGCACGGGCACGCCCATGAAGAGCATCACGAGGAGGGCGAGGCCGCGTGGTTCAACCCCAACGATATGAAGAATATGGGTGGTCTTGCCCGTCGCATGCCGCGCACGTTCTGGACCTTCCTGATCGGTGGACTGGCGCTCTCAGGTTTCCCCCTGTTCACAGCTGGGTTCTGGTCGAAGGACGAAATCCTGGCACAGGCCTATGAGCTTTCGCCCGCCGTCTTCTGGATACTCGCTGTGGCGGCTGGCCTCACGGCCTTCTACACGATGCGGCAGATCTGTCTGACCTTCCTTGGCGAGCCGCGCACGGAGGCTGCAGCGCACGCTCCCGAGAGCGTGTTGACCATGACGGCGCCGTTGATGGTTTTGGCCGTGTTTGCTGTCACCCTGGGCTGGGCGGGGATCCCGGAGCATTTCCCCGTGATCGGGGGGATCGTGCCCAACTGGGTCCACCACTTCGTTGGGTCGACCATCGAGACGGGCGAAGCCCACCATGCTGCTCGGGTTGCTGGGCATCTGGCGGAGGCCTCGCATGGCTTCGTGTGGCAGCCTCTGGTGCTAGGCGTGGTGCTCGCATTGGGTGGGCTAACGCTGGGTTGGTTGGTGTATGGCCGACGTCCCCTCAAGGCGGGCCAGATGGATCCAGTCGAGGCAGGAATGCGCAGGATCAGCCTCGGGTGGCTCTACGAGGCCATGCGCAACCGTTTCTACTTCGACCAGCTCTATCAGGCCGTGTTCGTCAGGCCCTCGATCTGGCTGGCAGCCCAGTTCGACCGGTTCGACTACGGGCAGGATGGCGGTCACGGCGTGGTCGACGGTGCTGTCAACCTGGCTGGGGCGGTGGGCCGGTACCTGTCGGAAATCTCCGCATGGATCGACGCTAACCTAGTGGACGGATTGGTTGACCTGGCGGGAGAGCTGGGTGTTGTGCTGTCCAACGGGCTCAACGTCTTCGACCTGAGGGTCGTGGATGGGGCTGTAGATGGAGTAGGAGACCTGGTCCAGGGCGGCGGAAAGGCCGTCCGGCCGATTCAGACCGGCAAGGTGCAGAACTACGTGCTGCTCGCTTCCTTCGCGGTGTTGGCCCTGATTGTGACGTTTTTCGTGATCTTGTTCCTTCAGATCTAGGAGATAGGAGAGCGTAAGATGAACTTCCCGATCCTGAGTGTTACCTTGTTTGCCCCGCTGGTGGGTGCAGTGCTAATCATGCTCATACCCCGCGATGACGTGGGGACGATCCGGCGGGTGGGGATCGCCTTCGCCCTGCTGACGCTAATCACCACAACCATCATATGGGTGAACGTGGCGCAGGCGGGGCCGGCCGGGATGCAGTTTGAGGAGAACCGACCGTGGATTCCGATCTTCGACATCCGGTATCATGTCGGGGTCGATGGCCTGAGCGCCCCTCTGCTCTTCTTGACCAGCCTGTTGACCACTCTCGTGATGTTCTATTCGGCGTTTGCCATAGACGTGCGGGTGAAGGAGTACACCTTCCTATTCCTGCTGCTGGAGATGGGTATGTGCGGCGTCTTCATGGCGCTCGACCTGGTGTTGTTCTACGTCTTCTGGGAGATAGGGCTTGTGCCTATGTTCCTCCTGATCGGGGTATGGGGCGGGAAGCGCCGGCTATACGCGGCGATCAAGTTCTTCCTGTACACCCTGGTCGGCAGCGTGGCGATGCTGCTGGCCATTATCGGCGTCTATTTCCAGACGGGCACCTTTGGCATTCTGGAGGCGGCGGCGGCTCAACCATTCGCCGGCAACTTCACCTGGGCGGCCATTGCCTTCTGGGCTTTCTTCGTTGCGTTCGCCATCAAGGTGCCGGCTTTCCCCTTCCATACCTGGCTCCCGGACGCCCATACCGAGGCGCCTACGTCAGGCAGTGTCATCCTGGCTGGCGTTCTGCTGAAGTTGGGCGCGTACGGGCTCATGCGCATCGCGCTACCGTTCTTCCCCGAGCAGTTTAAGTACTTCGTCGTGAACGTGCCAATCATCCCTGTCATGGCAGTGGTCAGCATTGCTTACGGTGCCATGGTCTGCATGGCACAGTGGGATCTCAAGCGATTGGTTGCCTACTCCTCAGTAGCGCACATGGGCTACGTCACGCTGGGTCTCTGTGCGGCCGCGGCCGGGTTCGGC